>NZ_JAOCEW010000028.1:0-64480 GCF_029841665.1 Stenotrophomonas sp. GD03819 | reverse complement strand
CCCCGCAACCGGACCCACCCCGCCATCCCACGGAATGCACGCTGTTGCTGTTGCTGTTGCTTCGGCTTCGGCTTCGGCTTCGGCTTCGGCGGGTGCAGGGCGCAGCCCTGCCAACAAACCCGACCGTCAGAACATCAGGTTGATCATCAACACCACCACACAGGTGTAGATCAGCGACAACGGTCCGCCGACCCGCCACATCTCGCGCGGGGTGTAATTGGCCGGGCCGGTGATCATCGAGATCACCGGGTTGGACGCCGTCATCAGGTTGTTGGACGCCGACAGCGCCACGATCAGCGCGAACGCCGTCGGGTTGCCACCCGCCGCCAGTGCCAGGTTCACCGCAATGGGCACCATCACGATGGTTGCGCCCACATGGCTGATCACCAGCGAGAACGCCGTGGTCAGCAGCGCCAGCGCCACCTCCAGCACCCACACCGGGATGCCGGTCGGCAGCTTGTCGATGGTATGGCCGGCCACCCATGCCGCCGCACCACTGGAATCCATCGCCCAGCCGAGCGGAATCAGCCCGGCCATCATGAACACCGTCTTCCAGTTGATCGAGGCATAGGCCTCGTCCATGCGCAGCACGCCGGTCAGCAGCATGCCGGCCACGCCGGTCATCAGCGTCAGCGCCACCGGCAGCTTGCTGGTCAGCGCGATCAGGATGGTCAGCGCGAAGATCGCCATCGCGATCTTGAACTTGTGCGGGCGCTGCTCGCCGGTCGGGTAGTCGGTCACCACCACGAAGTCACGGCTGCGCGCGGCCTGCGCCAGATCGGTCCAGATGCTGTGGAAGACCAGCATGTCGCCGGCGCGCAGCTGCACGTCGCGCACGTCCTCGCGGATCACCTGCTTGTCGCGGTTGATCGCCAGCAGGCTGATGCCGCGCTCCTTGCGCAGGCGCAGGTCGGCGGCGCTCTTGCCGATCACGTTGGAGGTCGGCGGCACCACCGCCTCGGAAATACCGGCACGGCTCGGGTTGAACAGGTCGCCCAGGTGCTTCAGGCGCGAAGACATGCGCAGGAACTGGTTCTGCGCGAAATCGTGGATCTGCTCGCGCGGGCCCATCGCACCGAGCACGCTGCCGACCCAGATGCGCATTTCCGCCGGCGGCGCCAGGCGGGTGTCGTTGCCGGTTTTCAGGGCCAGCAGCAGCGGCGCATCGTGCAGGTTCTCGGCCTCGCCCAGGGTCATGCCCACTAGCGGGCTTTCGGCGCTGACCACCAGCTCGAACACATCGCCTTCGATGCCGTAGGTCTTGGCGAAGTAGCTCTCGGTGCGTGCGGGCGTGACCCCGTCGTTGACCAGGTTCTCTTCCTCGATCAGCTTGCGGTCGCCGTAGTAGCGGAAATACAGCAGCGAGGCGATCAGCAGGGCCACGCCGATCGGCAGCGGCGCGAACATGCGCAGCGGCTCGATGGTGGCCAGGCCCGAGGGCAGGTTGTTGTTGGCCGAGGCCAGCAGATCGTTCAGCAGGATCAGCGGCGAGTTGCCGACCATGGTCAGCGCGCCGCCCATCACGATTGCCGCCGAGATCGGCAGCAGCAGGCGCTGCAGGGTCAGGCCGGTGCGCGCTGCCAGTCGCGAGGCGACCGGCAGGTACAGCGCCATCACCGACGGGTTCTGCATGAAGGACGAGTTCAGGCCGGCGATGGCCGTGGTCATCATCAGCAAGCGCTGCTCGACGCCATGGCCGCGCCGCAGCAGCCAGGCCGCCAGCCGGTTCAGCGCCCCGGTGCGGTCCAGGCCGGCACCGAGGATGGTGGTGGCGATGATGCTCATCACCGCGTTACCGGAGAAACCGCCGAAGATTTCCTCCGGCGCGATCAGGCCGGTGACACCCAGCACCACCAGCACCACCAGCGCGACCACGTCGGCGCGGATGCGCTCGAACAGGAACATCGCCATCGTGAAGCCGACCAGCCCGAGCACGAGCTTCATGTCGTTGGTCAGCGTCAGCGCGGTATCCATGTGGGGCGCGGCGTCCTCAGGCGATCGTCAGGTGCGGTCGTACAGCAGGTCCCAGACGCCGTGGCCGAGCTTCTGGCCGCGGGTCTCGAAGTGCGTCTGCGGGCGCCAGTCCGGGCGCGGCACGCTGCCACGCGGGCCGGCGCGGTTGACCAGGCCGGCGGTGGCATCGAGCACGTCCCACATCTGCTCGGCGTAGTCTTCCCAGTCGGTGGCGCAGTGCAGGCGGCCACCCGGGCGCAGCTTGCGCACCAGCAGCTCGGCGAACGCCGGCTGCAGCAGGCGGCGCTTGTTGTGGCGCTTCTTGTGCCACGGGTCCGGGAAGTAGATGCGCACTTCATCGAGCGCGCCATCGGCGATCTCGTTCTGCAGTACTTCCACCGCATCGTGGTGGTACAGGCGCACGTGGTCGGCGTTGTCGTCGGCCAGCGCGTTCAGCAGCCGGCCCACGCCGGGCGCGTGCACTTCGATGCCGATGTAGTCGCGCGACGGGTCGTGCTGGGCGGCGAAGCGCAGCGCGGCACCGTTGCCGAAGCCGATTTCCAGCACCTTGTGCGCCGGGCGCCCGAAGGTGGCGTCCAGGTCACGCGGCTGGCCGTTGTAATCGATGCCGAAGCGCGGCCAGCGTTCGTCGAACGCGCGCTGCTGGGCGGGGGTGAAGCGGCCCTGGCGCAGCACGAAGCTGCGCACCTCGCGGCGGCCCTCGCTGACGGTGAAGGGCTTGGGCGGGGCCTTGGAACCGGCGCTGTCGAAAGGATTGGTCATCAGCCGATCAGCCCATCCACCGGAGAGGAGGCGCTGGCGTAGCGCTTGCGCGGGATGCGCCCGGCCAGGAACGCCTCGCGGCCGGCCTCGACCGCCTTGCGCATGGCACTGGCCATCAGCACCGGGCTGCGTGCACCGGCAATGGCGGTGTTCATCAGCACGCCGTCGCAGCCCAGCTCCATCGCGATTGCCGCGTCCGACGCGGTGCCCACGCCGGCGTCGACGATGATCGGCACCTTGGCGTCTTCGATGATCTGCAGCAGGTTGTACTTGTTCTGGATGCCCAGGCCCGAACCGATCGGTGCGGCCAGCGGCATCACCGCAGCGCAGCCGATCTCTTCCAGGCGCTTGGCCAGGATCGGGTCGTCGGAGGTGTAGACCATCACCTCGAAGCCGTCCTTGACCAGCTGTTCGGCGGCCTTGAGGGTCTGCATCACGTCCGGGTACAGGGTCTTCTGGTCGCCCAGCACTTCCAGCTTGGTCAGGTTGTGGCCGTCCAGCAGCTCACGCGCCAGCCGGCAGGTACGTACCGCGTCTTCGGCGGTGTAGCAGCCGGCGGTGTTGGGCAGGATGGCGTAGCGCTCCGGCGGCAGCACGTCGAGCAGGTTGGGCTCGCCCGGGTTCTGCCCGATGTTGGTGCGGCGGATGGCCACGGTGACGATCTGGGCGCCTGCAGCCTCGGTGGCCAGGCGGGTTTCTTCCAGATCCTTGAACTTGCCGGTGCCGGTGAGCAGCCGCGAGCCATAGGTCTTGCCGGCGATCACCAGCGAATCGGGGGAGACATGAACGTTCATGGCGCGATTATCGCCTATCCGCCTGAAGATGGGATCACGCAATGGCGTGCCGGCCGCTGGCCGGCAAACCCGCGCAGGTCTCAGCCCCCGCCCAGCGCGTGCACGATCTCCACGATGTCGCCTTCGGCCAGGACGTGCTCGCCATGGCGGCTGCGGCTGATGATCTCGCCGTTGACCTCCACCGCCACCCGGCGCTGCAGCAGCTGCTCGGCCTCGAGCAGGTCGTGGAGGGTCGCCGAGGCGGGCAGGGTGCGGGGTTCGCCGTTGAGCTGGATGTTCATCCCTGCATTGTCGCTGATAGCCCGTCGAGATCGGAACGTTTGCAATTTGAACCGGGCGCCAGCTCCAGCACAGCGGGTTCCGGCGTGATCAGGCGACAATCCATGCGGCGGCGCAGCGTGAGCAAACGGCGGCGCGGTGAAACCATTGACCGTGCGCCGGCGTACGTGCGCCGGATTCCAACCTATTTACCCCACAGGAGTTCCTAGATGCAGCTCAGCAAACACCCGATCCGCTCCCTGATGGCGGCTGCGATCGCACTCGCCGCGCTGCCGGCCATGGCAGGCGAAAGTCCGTATTCCAAGGCGGTGTTCTTCGGCGACAGCCTCACCGACGCCGGCTATTTCCGCCCGCTGCTGCCTGAGGCCACCCAGGGGCTCTCCGGCCAGTTCACCACCAACCCGGGCTGGGTGTGGTCGCAGCAGGTCGCCAACTACTACGGCCTCAACAAGGACCCCAACGGCAACGGCCAGAACGGCGACAACTACGCTGTCGGCGGTGCCCGCGTGTCGGTTGAAGGCGGTGGTGCCCTTGGCGCGATCCCGTCGTTGAAGTCGCAGGCGGCCCGTTACCTTGCCGCAAACGGCGGCAAGGCTGATCGTAATGCCCTGTATACCGTCTGGGGCGGCGCAAACGACTTGTTTGCCGCCGCCGGCGCTGCCGGCGCGGGTGCGCCGCCGGCCCAGGTGCAGGGCATCATCGGCGCGGCGGTCACCGACCAGATCGCGCTGGTCGGCGCCCTGAAGCAGGCCGGCGCCCAGTACGTGCTGGTGCCGAACCTGCCGGACGTGGGCATCACCCCGCAGTTCCGCGGCCCCAACGCGGCAGCCGCCACCGCCATGTCGGTGGGCTACAACAAGGCACTGTACGGTGGCCTGAAGCAGGCAGGCATCGAGTTCATTCCGCTCGATACCTTCAGCATCCTGCGTGAAGTGACCGCCAACCCGGGCATGTACGGCTTCACCAACGTCACCGGCACCGCCTGCAAGATCAACCCGGCCAACACCACGGGCAGCATCATCGGCTGCAACCCGACGACCTACGTCAGCCCCGATGCGTACCAGACCTATCTGTTCGCCGATGGCGTGCATCCCACCGTGACCGGTCACCAGCTGCTGGGCCAGTACGCCGTCTCGGTGCTGGAGGCTCCGCGCCTGCAGCAGGTGCTGAGCCACTCGGCACAGACGGTCGGCCGTTCGCGTGCCGACCAGGTCAGCAACCACCTGGGCGCCCGTCCGGCCGATGGCCTGTCGTGGTGGGGTGGCGTGCGCGGTGACATGCAGCGCTATGACCACGCCGACCTGTACGACGGCGTGGCGCCGGCCGGCCTGTTCGGTGTCGACTGGGCACGCAACGGTGTGGTGGTCGGCGGCTTCGCCGGCTTCGGCCGCATGAGTGCCGACTTCGGCAACAGCCGTGGCGACTTCACCCAGAAGGACACCACCGCCGGCCTGTTCGCTGCCTGGTATGGCGACCGCGTCTGGGTCAACGGCCAGGTCAGCTACACCTGGTTGTCGTATGACGTGAACCGCAAGGTCCAGCTGGGCCCGGCCACCCGTGAGCATGGTGGTTCGCCGGATGGCAGCAACCTGACCGCTGCACTGAATGCCGGTTACGAGTTCGGCACCGAAGGTGGCTTCCGCCACGGCCCGATTGCTTCGGTGATCTGGCAGAAGGTGAAGATCGACGGCTACACCGAAAGCGCCACCGCCGGCACCATGGCCACTGCGCTGGGTTACGACCGCCAGAACGTCGACTCGACCGTCGGCCGCGTCGGCTGGCAGGCCCGCTTCGATGGCGGCACCGTCAAGCCCTACGTGCAGGTGACCTACGACCACGAGTTCGAGGACACCAAGGAGGCCAGCGCCTGGCTGCAGACTCTGCCGGAACTGGGCAGCTACCGCGTGCCGGGCCTGGACTTCGACAAGAACTACGCCACCGCCGTACTGGGTGCGCGCATGGACCTGTTCGGCCTGCAGGGCAACGTTGGCCTGAGCACCACGGCCGCCCAGAAGCGCGCCCGTGACGCGACGATCTTCGCCACCGTGGGTGGCAGCTTCTGATGAATGCAACATCCCGGGCACCGCAAGGTGCCTGGGATGCCTGCACGGCAGCGCCGGGCGATGCCTGGCGGGTGCGGCGGCCACCATTGCGCAACACCGGCCGCTCCGCATAGACTTTCATCCGCAATGCGGGCGTAGCTCAATGGTAGAGCTGTAGCTTCCCAAGCTACTGACGTGGGTTCGATTCCCATCGCCCGCTCCATGTCTCCAGGGTATTCACCCCAGGCAGACGCGGCGCACTCGTTGAACCACACCCAGGTCCAGCGTGTGGCAGCAGCGCCGGAATCTCTTTCCTCAGTGTTGGGCTGTGGCTCTTCCGAACCACAGCCCGAGCGGCTTATGCGCCCGCTTGCGCAGCGGCGTCCTTGGCCGCGGCAGTGACGGAACTCCCGAAACCGGTATAGGTCGATCCGTTGCAGTGCAGGTATGCGCGGAAGACGACGCCATTCAACTGGGCGTTGTCAAAATAGCAGTGCGTACCGGTTTTGGAAGATTTCTTCACAAGCCGCATTGCCATTGCGTTTGCATCGTCGACGCTGGAGCCAAGGCCGGCAACGCTCCAGGACTGGCCAGGGCGGTTGCAGGTGTAGGGATACTTATAGCCATGCGCCGAACCATTGTAGTAGTCGACATTGCACCAGGCCTGCGTCGCCGCCAGGGTGATGGCCAGCTCAAGCAGGTTCTGTCCCGCAGTGGTGGTCGTCATGCCATAGGCGGAAAGCGGCGTGGAACTGCACTGCGCCTTGATGCCGACACCCGGTGCCCGGAGGCTGACATAGGGGTCGCGCGCGAAGACACTGCAGACGGGACCTTCCTCGGCGACGGCAAGGAAGCCATTGGTGTTGGCCGTCGCAGCATCGATATTGCTGCCAACGCCCGCGACCGTACCATTCTTGCCGCAGCGCCGGATCACCACGCCTCCGCCGTTCGGCAGCATGTCCATGCCGGGGTCGCAGATGCCAGGCCCGATCGATGCTGCTGCGGCTCTGGCGTAGTCACTTTCTGCGTTTGCGGCCATCGGAGCCTGCGCGGAAAGCAGTGCAAGCATCAGCGGAAAAGAAATCGCAGCCATTCAAAACCTCGAATCCATGAGTGAGTCGTGACGCTAGCAGAGGCGCCATTCTGGAAAACTGGAGTTCGACCAATCCGCCACTGCTGCAAGCCAGTGATTCGATTCAGAATGCCCACGCCTATGAAAATGTGCGGTAGTTCGCGCTGCGTCTCCGGCTGCGCGGCTGCTGCGGCAGGCTCCTGCAACCTCCGCTGTCTGCCGGGCCCGTCGGGCCGCAGGGTTCAGTTGGTGCTGGGCTTGGGGATGCTAAAAGATCGTTAACCGTTGACCCATCGTCCGCTGCCCGGAGCGCGAATGATCCCCGCACTTTTGCCCCTCAGGCGTTGCTTTGATTTTTCAGGGCGATCCAACCGGAAAGAGTTCTGGTCGTACTCCCTGTCTGCTGCGCTTGTGGTGGCAGCGAGCTACACCTTGATGGACGGCGGATACTGGCTGACGGGCACCGTGCTGCTCGATGGGGAGGCCTTCGAGCCGTTCCGGATGCTGGGGTGGGGCATGACGGTCTGCGCGGTCATCGTCCTCCTTCCGCCGATGCTGGCCCTGGCCGTTCGACGACTGCATGACATCGACGAGTCTGGCTGGTACGTCGTGATCGCCTTCATCCCGTTGGGCGTATTCGTCCTCTTCCCGGTCATGCTGCTGCCGGGCAACGAGGAGGAGAATCGATTCGGCGGCATATCCGGTCTGCCGGGCGCCTGACTCAGCGCCGGGCGAAGTCCACCAGGTCGGAAGGGTAGTGCGGGCAGGTGCGCAGCGCGGCATCGTCGCCGCCATACAGCACCACCAGCGCTGCTACTTCAAGCGCCCAGTAGCCCCAGGCATTCGGTCCGGTCAGGCGTCGGGTCCGCTTCTGGGCTTTGGGCGACAGCAGGAAGAAGTCGCGGTACTGCACCTGCAGGTAGCCGGCCAGCAGTGAAGGGTCGAACGCTTCACCGTCGCGCAATGGCGCGAACAGCTCGGCGAACGGGCGCGGATGGAATATCGCATCGCTGGCTTCGGCAAGGCCGATTGCCGGCGCGCTGAGGTAGTCCAGCACGCGGTCGGTTTCGAAGCAGAGCACCTGCTCCACCAGCGCCGGAAGACGATCCTGCGCATCCAGCAGCACGCCCAGTGACAACAACTGTAGTGCGTATTCGTAGTGCTGCGTTGTACGCGGTTGCAACGACGCGGCCAGCGCGATGTCGTGGCCTTGCTGTTGCAGGCTGTCCCGGGCTAACGCCAGCAAACGTGCGTGTTCCAGCCACAGCTCTGTCACGTCGGCATGCATCTGCTGCAATGCCGTGGGGGCGAAGCCGCGGTCGATGCCTTTCAGCAGCAGGTTGCTGCCGGTCTGGGCAACCGCTTCCCAGCCGTAGGCATGCTCCAGCGTCGCATACCCCTGCAGCGGCTCCTCCGCAGGTTCACCGCCATTGCGCGCATGACGCGCAAGCAGGGCCATGCCCGCGTTCCAGTCCGCCTGCCAGTCCGGCAGGCGAAGCATGCGGCGCGGTACTCCCGGATCCTTGGCCAGCGCTCTCCATCGCGGTAGTACGTCCAGCAGCAGATTCCGGCGGTTCACGGCATCGGTTCCATCATCAGGGAAAGTCTAGCGGCAATGCCGGTTCGACCCCCATTGCCTGGCACCGCGTTGAAGGTTTGAATGGTGCGCAATCGCAGTCACCCTGCCCGCATGACCGTTGATCGAATCGCCCTCCGCCGTTTCACCCAGTGGCTGCCGTTCCTGGTCCTGGTCGCCATCTGCGTGGCCTGGTGGTCGCCGCTGGGCGTGGTTGTCGCCCTGGCCGCGTGCCTTGCAGTGGGTGGCGTGCTGCAGCGCTTCGATCTGGTCGGCGATGCCGTAGGCGGCGCACTGCTGCGCTCGCGGGCGACGCTGCCCTTTGCCACACGCCCGCCCACGCATGATGTCCTGTTGGATTGGGGGGAGCTGGGCATGGGAGGGCCGGCCTACAGCACCCAGATGCTGCGCGATGGCGCCATTGTCGAGGGCGTATCCACCGGAGGCAGCCACGATGCCAGTGGCGAGTGGCAGACGCTGGCGGGAAGCGCGCTGCGCGTGGCCAGTGGCTACATTGATCGCAGCGAAGCGGTGATCGTCTACGACGAAGCGGACAAGAAGGTGATGCATCTGCTGACGATTGTTCCCAGCCTGTTCTGGCAGGAGCTGCACGAGCGCCGGCAGCTTGGCGGGGATGCCGAAGCCGCGATGTGGTTGCGGGATCTTCCCTGCCGATCGAGCACGCTGCGCCCCTGCCGGGGTCTATGGCTGGAACCGGAGCATCCCGCACTGGCCGCCGGGCTGCCGCAGGCATTGCGGCATGTCCTGCCGGATGCCCGGGTGCTGCGGGCCATCCCGCTGCTGCCCGACGATCTGCGCCTGACCGCGCATCCGACCCTGTTCGCGCGCATCTGCCCGTACGCGCTCTGTCTCGATGGCGAGCCCAGTGACCGTCACGCCTGCGATCTGGAGACGGTGATCACCAGCCCGTCCGGACGATGCGTGGTGGTGGCGGGCAGCGTGCTTGATGGGGATCTGCGTCCCATCGAGGGCGTATGGCTCGTCCACTGGCAGGGGCGTTGGCAGGCCATTGGCCGCCGTGCGACGGGCGGCAGCGGCAAGGCCCGCAGTGCGGCCTGGATCGATGTGATCGAGGCTGGCGATGACGGAACGCTTCGCTGCGACGCCTATGAGGAACACTGGACGTTCGACGCGATCACACGCATCCCCACGCCACACACGGCACTCGCCTTGCCTGTGGAATGGCGGGAAACCGCACTGGCCGTGCGTGTCCGCGAAGGACGCTTCTCGCTGCGCCTGCCCCGCGCGGATCAGCGGACGTCAGTCACAGGTTAGACAGCGTTGAATCGAACAAGGAGGTTCCGGCATGCGTCGTCGATGCATGCTGGGAAAGCGCTGGAAAAGCTCAGGAAATGGGCTGCGGGCAGTACCGAGTGCGGATGACTCATGCGTCTGCCGCCTGCACCCGCTGCGCATACTCCTCGGTAAACAGCCCGGACAACGCCCGGCGCTGCTCTGCATCGATGGCGCGCGAGGCGTTGGCGGTGTAGTCGAAATGCACCATCACGCAACGCCCGGTGGCCACCAGGGCCTCGAACTGGAATGCCTGCTGCACGATCGACAGCGAGGAGCGGCCGATGTTCTCGATGCGGGTCTCGATGCGCACTTCGTGCCCGGCCTGTATCTGCTGCAGGAAGTCGATCTCGTAGCGACGCAGGATCAGCGTCAGGTCGCGCATGCTGGCCTCGCGGCTGAAATGCCGGAAGATCTCCTGGCGGCCTTCCTCGAACCAGACGGGCAGGGCGGTGTTGGTGACGTGGCCAAGCACGTCCACCTCGGAAAATCGTGGGAACACGGTGATCGCCATCGGCCGCTCCATGCGCGCTGAACAGGTCCGCGCAGTGTGCCGCCCGCTGCCGGTCAAGCCACGCCGCAGGGCATCATCCACCCGCCACACGCCCGCGCTATGCTGCGCGCCTGCCGTCCGATCCTGCCGCGATGAAGCTCGCCATCCTGTCCCGCAACAGCTCCCTGTACTCCACCCGCCGGCTGGTCGAGGCGGCCCGCGCGCGCGGCCACACCGTACGCATCCTCGACCCGCTGCGCTGCTACATGCGCATTGCCGCCGATGGTTTCTCGATGCACTACAAGGGCCGGCCGATGACCGGCGTGGACATGGTCATTCCGCGCATCGGTGCCTCGATCACCCGCTATGGCACCGCCGTGCTACGCCAGTTCGAGCTGATGGGGGCGCGTACGCCCAACCCCTCCGACGCGATCCTGCGTTCGCGCGACAAGCTGCGTGCGCACCAGCTGCTGGCCGCCAAGGGCATCGACATGCCGGTCACCGTGTTCGGCGACAACCCGGATGACACCGTCGACCTGCTGTCCATGCTCGGCCCGCCGCCACACGTGGTGAAGCTCAACGAAGGTACCCAGGGACGGGGGGTGATCCTCACCGAGAAGGCCAGTGCTTCGCGTGGCATCGTCGAGGCCCTGCGGGGCCTGTATGCCAATTTCCTGATGCAGGAGTTCATCGGCGAAGCCAAGGGCGCCGACCTGCGCTGCTTCGTGGTCGGTGACCAAGTGGTGGCGTCGATGCAGCGCCAGGCGCCGGAAGGGGACTTCCGCTCCAACCTGCATGCCGGCGGCACCGCGGTGGCGGCCAAGGCCAGCCGCGCCGAACAGCAGGTGGCGGTGCGCTCGGCCAAGGCGCTGGGCCTGTCGGTCTGTGGCGTGGACCTGATCCGCTCCGCGCGCGGGCCGCTAGTGCTGGAGGTCAACTCCACGCCAGGGCTGGAGGGCATTGAAGCCGCCTGCGGGGTGGATGTGGCCACGCGCATCATCGAGCACGTCGAGAAGATAAAAAAGCCATGATTAATCAATCACTTGAAATTCTCATGGGCAAATGAGGCCGGCTTTAACACGCCTTTAATCGGCGTCGGCGTAGCCTTCAGCGAACCGCAGCTCTGCCTCTCAGCAGGATCGGTATCGGGATACGACTTCAGACCCAGGCGGGGACCGCCTGGGTCTTTTTTATGGCGATCCAGCGCCCGTGAGGGCCAGCTCCGGTTTCCTCTTCCCGAGCGGCACTTGCTCATATGAAGGGACGTCAATACAGTCGGCATTCACATTCGAACAAGGATACGTTTGCCATGAAACATGGATTGCTCTTGACGTGCCTGCTTTCCTGCGCCGCTCTGTCTTCCGTTGCATGGGCGGGCAACGATAAGGCCGCGGTGATCCGGCCGGGCAAGCCCCTGCTGGCAGAAGTCGAGCGGATCGAGACCGATATCAATGATGGCAAGACCTATTCGGAGCTCAAACCCGATGAGCGCAGCCGCGTGCGCGAGGTGCTGGGACGCCTGCGATCGGCTTCGGAACGCTTCCCGGAGGCGGCGAGCATGCCTGAATCGACACGAACCCAAGTGTTCAATGACCAGCAGATCGTGAACACAGTTTTGACACAGGCGCGTGAAGATAGTCGTCTAATATGCAGGCGCGAACGGATTGTGGGTTCCAATCGGCCACAGACGAGTTGCATGACGGTGGCCGAACGGAATCGCAAGAGAGAAGAGAGCGATAACCAGTTGCAGCAGGCCCAACGTCTCGGCACACGCATGAATACAAGCGATTTTTAATTAAGAGGTGACAGTGAGAATCCTGGTAATCGAAGACAACAGCGACATTGCGGCCAACCTGGGCGACTACCTGGAGGACCGGGGCCACACCGTGGACTTCGCGGCTGACGGGGTTACCGGTCTGCACCTGGCCGTGGTGCACGAGTTCGACGCGATCGTGCTGGATCTCAATCTGCCAGGCATGGACGGCATCGAGGTCTGCCGCAAGTTGCGCAACGAAGCGCGCAAGCAGACCCCGGTGCTGATGCTCACCGCCCGCGACTCGCTGGACAACAAGCTGGCGGGCTTCGATTCCGGCGCGGACGACTACCTGATCAAGCCGTTCGCGCTGCAGGAAGTGGAAGTGCGTCTGAACGCCCTGTCGCGTCGCGGCAAGGGCGTGCAGACCCGCGTGCTGGAAACCGGCGATCTGGAATACAACCTGGATACGCTGGAAGTGCGCCGCCAGGGCAAGCTGCTGCAGCTCAATCCGACCGCACTGAAGATCCTGCAGGCGCTGATGGAAGCGGCCCCGGCCGTGGTGACCCGCCAGGAACTGGAAACCCGTGTGTGGGGCGAAGAACTGCCCGATTCCGATTCCCTGCGCGTGCACATCCATGGCCTGCGTGCGGTGGTCGACAAGCCGTTTGAAGTGCCGCTGATCCAGACCCGCCATGGCATCGGATACCGCATCGCCACCCCGGAAGCCTGATTCGGTGGCAACCAAGGGGGAGCGCCGGCGCACGCCTTATCGGCGGCGCCTGCGCAGCCGCATCATTGTTTCGTTCGTGTTGTTGGGCTTCTGCCTGACGACACTGTTCGCGTTCGCCACCAACTGGGCCCGCCTGCGCGTGGAAAACCAGCTGGTGGAAGAGCTGATGAACCGCAACATCGACGAGTATGCGCGCCGCTATTACGAGCACCCCGGGCATAACCCGGACGCGCCGGTGCTGCAGATCAGGGCCTATGCCTATTCGAAGGACAAGTTCGACCGGGTGCGCGAAGAACGCGCGCAGTGGGCGGGCTTCTCCGATGGCATCCACAGCGTCAGCGGTGACGAGCACGGCGAGCCGTACTCCTACAAGCTGGCCGTGCGCAAGACGCCCGACGCCTGGTTCTTCCTTGCCTATGACATGACCGACAGCGTGCGCGGCGGCAAGCAGCTCAACCGCGCGCTGGTGCTGTCGGTGCTGGTGTTCAGCGTGTTGTCGCTGGTGCTGGGCTGGTGGTCGGCGTCGAAGGTGATGAAGCCGGTGTCGGATCTGGCTGCGCGGCTGCGTGCCTATCGCGGCGGCACCAGCGATCCCGAACCGCTGGCGCCACGCTTCCCCGACGACGAAGTGGGGCAGTTGGCACAGGCGCTGGACGACTATTCCTCGCGACTGACCGAAGTGGTGCAGCGCGACCGTGAGTTCAATGCAGACGTCAGCCATGAGCTGCGCACGCCGTTGGCGGTGATCCGTGGCGCCACCGAGCTGCTGCTGACCCGGCCCGGCCTGGACGAGAAGGTGCTGCAGCGCCTGCAGCGCATCCAGCGTGCCGAACAGCAGTGCAGCGACCTGATCGGCGCGCTGCTGCTGCTGTCGCGCAACGAGCGCGGGCAGGGCACCAGCAACGTCGCCCGCGTGGCCGAGCAACTGCTGGACGCGCATCGTGCGCAGCTGGGTGGCAAGCCGCTGGAACTGCTGCTGGAAGGTGAGCGCAACCTGGTGATCGATGCGCCCGAGGCGGCGCTGTCGGTGGCACTGGGCAACCTGATCGGCAATGCCGTGAAGTACTCGCAGGACGGCGAGGTACGCGTTTTCGTCGGCACCAATTCGGTGTCGGTAACCGACAGCGGCCCGGGCCTGAGCGAGGAAGACGCAGCCAAGCTGTTCCAGCGTGGCTACCGTGGCACCCACGCCGGCCATTCGCAGGGCGGCGGCATCGGCCTGTCGATCGTCAGCCGCCTGTGCGATCTGTACGGCTGGCAGGTGAGCGTGCGCCCCGGTGGCCAGCGTGGCGTGATCGCCACCCTGACGTTCTCGCCGAAGCCGCTGTAAGGGCCCTGCTTTGGTGGTGCCGACCTCGGTCGGCACGAACCCTGCCGACCTTGCATCGCGCGCTGTGTCGCTTGTGCCACCGAATTCCCCTCGCGCGATGATCGGGCCTCAGGCCCAACACGACACCACCGTGATCGCTGCCGCGCCCCGCGCGTGTTCCAGCGCACGCATTGGCAAGCCCGCGCCGCACTTGGGAATTTCCTTACAGATCGCCGCGTGCGGCGATGGCCTGATGGCCTGGCCGGGGCAGGTGCCTTGGCCGGGATTGGCGTCCTGAAATCAACTGTTAGATGGAAAGCTTCCGATGCCTCGCGCGGCATCGCGGACAATGCACTGTGCTCGCTTCATGGCGGGCGGTGCGTGGGGATTCCCGGGAATCCGCCGGAGTTTCCATCCATCTGGGAGTTGTCCGGTACGCCAACCCGCACCGTCCGCCACCTTGCATCTGCAGGTGGCCTGCCGACTGCGAGGAGCTCCACCATGTCCACCCGCCCGCTGTTCCCCCAGCTGCACGCCCTGATCGGCGACGCGGCCAACCTGCTGCCTGCCGACGTCACCGAGCGTGTCGAGGTTCTGCTGGATGACCCCAAGGACCTGCTGCCCGCCCTGCTGGCGCGCATGGATGGCCGCGACGCCGCCGACGGCCAGCCGTTGGACGTGCAGGGGGGCAGCCCGGCGCAGGCAGCCACGATGGCCGGCCTCAGCCGCACGCTCGCTGGTCTGGGCACCCTGATCCAGCTACTGCACGCTGCGGAAATCGCGCGAGAGCAGGGCGGCGCCCACCAGCAACTCAATCCCGATGTGGTCGACGGCCTGCTGCTCGGCGCCCGTGAACTCGCCCACTACGCCCGCCTGCAGCTGGAGTAGATCCGTGCCACGCGTGGATGCAGAGCGCTTTGTAGAGCCGAGCCGATGCTCGGCTTGATGGTCGCAGCCGAGCATGGGCTCGGCTCTACAGCAGATCCCCAGATCCACGCGAGGATTCGCTTCGGTAGTGCCGGCCGCTGGCCGGCAACCCGGCCTCAACCCCTGGCCAACCCCAGATACCGCGCATGCAACTGTTCCACCTGCACCTGCAGGTCCTCCGGCTGCCCATCATTGACCACCACGTCGTCGGCCAGCGCCAACCGCTGTGCGCGGCTGGCCTGGGCAGCAATCATCCGGTCGGCCAGCGCCGCGTCGATACCATCGCGCTGCATCAGCCGGGCGTGCTGCACGGCTTCGGGCGCATCCACCAGCAACACCCGGTCCAGCCACGGGTAGGCCTTCCGCCCACCCACCTCGGTCAGCAGCGGAATGGCCGCAATCGCATAGGCGCTGGTGGCCTGCTCGCACTGCTGCTGCATCAGCAGGCGGATAGCCGGGTGGGTGATCGCTTCCAGCGCCGTCCGCTCGGCCGGGTCGGCGAACACGTGAGCGCGCAGGCGGCCCCGGTCAAGGCTGCCGTCGGCCAGCAGCATGTCGGCGCCGAAGCGCTCGGCAATGCGGGCCAGCGCCGGGCTGCCGGCGGCCACTACGGCACGGGCAGCCAGATCGGCGTCGGCCACCACGATCCCCAGCGCCTCGAAGCGCCGGGTCACTTCGCTCTTGCCGGAGGCGATGCCTCCGGTCAGGCCAACTACATAGCGGCTCATGGGGACTCCCCTCAGCGCAGCCCGCTCATCACCAGGTACTGCTCCACCAGCGGCGCACCCCACATGAAGTACAGCCAGCCGGCGATGGCCAGATAGGGGCCAAACGGGATGGGCGTGGCCCGGTCACGACCGCGGCTGTACAGCCAGATCGAGCCGATGATGGCGCCCAGCACCGACGACAACAGGATGATCGGCAGGATGCCCTTCAGCCCGCACCAGGCGCCCAGCGCCGCCAGCAGCTTGAAGTCGCCGTGGCCCATGCCTTCCTTGCCGGTCAGCTGCTTGAACAGCCACCAGACCGTCCACAGCGACAGGTAACCCACCGCCGCACCCACCAGGGCGGGCTTGGCCGGCATGTACAGGTTGTCGATGCTGCCTATCAGCCCCAGCCACATCAGCGGCAGGGTCAGCTGGTCGGGCAGCAGCTGCGTGCGCAGGTCGATACCGGACAAAGCGATCAGGAAGCAGGTCAGCACGATGGCACCGAAGCCCTGCCAGCCGAAGCCGAACTGCCAGACGCAGGCCAGCACCAGTACCGAGGTCAGGGCCTCCACCAGCGGGTACTGCAGCGAGATCGGCGCCTTGCAGTGGCGGCACTTGCCGCCCTGGATGATCCAGCTGAACAGCGGGATGTTCTCGTACCAGCTCAGCTTGTGCTTGCAGTGGGGGCAGTGCGACGGCTCCACCACGATCCCCGGTGGCGGGGGCTCATAGAAGTCCGGTTCCTCCAGGACTTCGCGCGCATCGCGCTTCCACTGCCACTCCAGCCGCTTGGGCAGCCGCAGGATGACCACGTTCAGGAAACTGCCCAGCAGCAGTCCCAGGGCGGCCGCGGCGGGGTAGCCGAGGCCGGGGTGCTGGTCGAGAAATGCCATTGATACCTTTAGCCGACGACGGCGCCGAGTTTGAAGATGGGCAGGTACATGCCGATGACCATACCGCCGACAATGGTACCAATGAACACCATGATCATCGGTTCCAGCAGACTGCTCAAGGCATCCACGGCATTGTTCACTTCCTGCTCGTAGTATTCAGCCACCTTGAACAGCATGGCGTCCAGGGCGCCCGCCTCTTCGCCGATGCCGGTCATCTGGATGACCATGTGCGGGAACAGGTTCAGCTGCTTCATGGCCATGTTGACCGGGTAGCCCACCGAGACGTCGTCCCTCATTCGCAGTACGGCTTCCTCATAGACCTTGTTACCTGTGGCGCCAGCCACGATGCCCAGGGCCTCCACCAGCGGCACGCCAGCCTTGAATGTCACTGCCGTGGTGCGGGCGAAACGGGCGATCGAGCTGTTGTGCATGATCTGGCCGATCACCGGAACTTTGAGGATGGTACGGTCCAAGCCATGCTTCAGCTTTGGGGATCGCTTGTATGCCACGACAAACCCAATTACCGACCCGACGGTCAGGATTAACAACAGCCACCACCACGACAGCATCAGGCGGGAGGCAGCGACGATCATCTGAGTGAACGCCGGCAGCTCGGCACCAAATCCCTTGAAGACTTCTTCGAACTGGGGAACAACGAACATCAGCAGAATGGCAGATACTATGACTGCGACCGCCACAACCATCGCCGGATAGAACAAGGCTTTCTTTATCTTCCCCTTGAGGGCTTCGATGTTCTCTTTGTAAGTGGCAACCGTGTCGAGCACGGTCTCCAAGACACCTGCGCCTTCACCTGCTCTTACTAGGTTGCGGTAGAGTTCGTCAAATTGGACAGGGTGCTTGCTGATGGCCTCGTACAAAGAGGAGCCGCCTTCGATATCCGTGCGGATTGTGTCGACCATCTTTTTCATTCGCGGGTTCTTATGCCCGCTGCCGATGATCTCCAGTGCAGAAACGATCGGAACGCCCGACTTCATCATTGTCGCCATCTGACGACTGAAGAAGGATATGTCCTTTGCGCTGACGGCCTTGCCGGCACTGCCAAACAGAGGTTTGGGCTTTGGTTTTACTTGGCTTGGGTTGATTCCTTGACGCCGAAGCTCGGCACGTAGCAGGTTGGCATTCTTCGCCAGCTGCTCGCCCTTCATCTTGATACCCCGCTTGTCGGTCCCCTCCCAGACAAACGGCTGCAATTCCATGGCGCCTCGCGCCACAGACCCACTCTTGATCGCACTGCGACTGACAGACATGTTAGCTCCCCAAGGCCCGCCATCCCCAGGCGGGCACCATGGCTAGGGATGTTAGCGGGTTCGGAGCGATCAGGGGAGACTGCCAACGTGACGCAGCACAGGGTTCTTGGCACTCTGTGGCGGAAGGTGACGCAAAGCGTCACATTGTTGTGTCCATCGCAAAAACGACTGGGGGGGGTTCCCATCCGCAGAATTGCTGCCATCATTGCTTCGGGGAAATCCAGGGGGAGGCATGCCGGGAGTTGGCATGCAACCTGCGTTGCTCCACCCGCGGGACCGTCGGCCTGCTCGGCCGGGCACTCGAATCTAATCACCACTTATCTTGGGGATGTATCACCATGAAGAACCAAAAGGGCTTCACCCTGATTGAATTGATGATCGTTGTTGCGATCATCGCCATTCTTGCCGCGATTGCTCTGCCGGCATACCAGGACTACACCGTCCGTGCCCGCGTTTCAGAGGCGGCCGTGTTGGCATCCGGTGCAAAGACTACTGTTGCCGAAAACATTGCAAACAATGGCGGCGCGGTTCCTGCTGACGCATGCGTCGGCGTGGATACTGCTATCCCAGCAAACAATCCCAACGTTGCCTCAATGACCTGCACGCCCGCTTCTGGTGCCATTGCGGTGACCATGACCGCAGACAAGGGCAAGAGCACTGTGCTGACCTACACCCCGACTGCGCAGGCCGGTGCAGTTGGTACCACCTGGAAGTGTGTTGGTAGCGGTAGTGCAGCGAAGTACTACCCGGCTGAGTGCCGCGCTGCCGCTGCTGGTGGTGGCGGTTCGGGTGGCGGTTCGGGTGGCGGTTCGGGTGGCTGATATCGGCCTTGATGCCAGAGCTTGACTAAAAAGATGGGGGGCAGCTGCCCCCCATTTTCATTTCTTGGCTCGCAATGTGGAAGATGGCCAACAGGGGAGCTCCTTGGCCGGGAAAGCACCTTCCTACTACCTGTTCGTTGACTGCGTGTTCGCCCAATTCTGAGCGACGCTCACAGTCGAGAGTGGGTGGGGGCAGTATTTTTCTGTTTCGTGCCATGGGGAGGCACAGGGTATGAATGTTCAACGCGGCTTTACCCTCATTGAGTTGATGATAGTTGTCGCAATTCTTGCAATCCTAGCGGCGATTGCATTGCCGGCCTATCAGAACTACACCGTTAAGGCACGGGTTTCCGAGGCCATTGTTCTCGCCTCGTATGCCAAAGTCACCGTCACCGAAAATGTAAACAACAAGAACGCGCTGGATTCATCTGCTTGTCTCGGTGTCGATGCGCTTGCTTCTGGGACAGAGAATGTCGCCTCGATGAGCTGCTCAGGCAATGGGGTGCTTACGGTTAGAACCACCGTGAAAGCAGGCGCGATTACCTTGCAGCTTGCACCATCCTACAATCCCAATGAAGTGGTCCGCTGGCGGTGTAGCACAGTCGACGGGGAGAGGAAGTACATCCCGCCGGAGTGTCGTTGAGACATGTCTAGTGTCATGGTCCGTTGGCACCTGTGGGATCTTGGTTAAATTGTTTGATCCATTCGTTCGAGTGCTTTCAACCAGCTAGATGCTCCGGTAACCTCCGCTGGGGAGTAGGAGTAAAAGCGATGAACACAGTCACCACCCCAAACCTCGTCGGCATCACCGGCCTGGCCCGCCGCCTGGTCCAAGACGGCGCCCTGGACGAGGCATCCGCCCGCGACGCCATGGCCAAGGCCACGGCGGCCCGTCAGCCGCTGCCGACGTGGTTCGCGCAGAACAAGCTGGTCAGTGCTTCGCAGCTTGCCGCCGCCAACGCGGTCGAGTTCGGCATGCCCTTGTTCGACGTGTCCACCTTCGATGCCAGCCAGAACGCGATGAGCCTGGTCAGCGAGGAGCTGCTGCGCAAGCACAACGTGCTGCCGCTGTTCAAACGCGGTGGCAAGCTGTTCGTGGGCACCAGCAACCCGACCCATGCGCTGGACGAGATCAAGTTCCACACCAATCTGGTGGTGGAACCAATCCTGGTTGATGAAGACCAGATCCGCCGGACGCTGGAGCAGTGGCACGCCAGCCACGACACCATCGGCGATGCGCTGGGCGGCGACGACGAGGGTATGGCCAACCTCGATGTTGGCCTGGGCGACGAAGACAACGCGGGTGGCGACTCTGGCATCGACGCCAAGGGCGACGACACCCCGGTGGTGAAGTTCGTGAACAAGGTGCTGGTGGATGCGATCCGCAAGGGCGCATCGGACATCCACTTCGAGCCCTACGAAGATGATTACCGCGTGCGCCTGCGCATCGACGGCCTGCTGAAGATGGTGGCGCGCGCGCCGGTGAAGTTGAACCAGCGCATCGCCGCGCGCCTGAAGGTGATGGCGCAGCTGGATATCGCCGAGAAGCGCGTGCCGCAGGACGGGCGCATCAAGCTGAACCTGTCCAAGACCAAGCAGATCGACTTCCGCGTGAGCACGCTGCCGACCCTGTTCGGTGAAAAGGTGGTGCTGCGTATCCTCGATGGCAGCGCGGCCAAGCTGGGCATCGACAAGCTGGGCTACGAACCGGACCAGCAGAAGCTGTTCCACGACGCCATCCACAAGCCGTACGGCATGGTGCTGGTGACCGGCCCGACCGGTTCGGGCAAGACGGTGTCGCTGTATACCGCGCTGGGCATCCTCAACGACGAGACGCGCAACATCTCCACCGCCGAAGACCCGGTGGAAATCCGCCTGCCCGGTGTGAACCAGGTGCAGCAGAACAACAAGCGCGGCATGACCTTCGCCGCGGCGCTGCGCTCGTTCCTGCGACAGGATCCGGACATCATCATGGTCGGCGAAATCCGCGACCTGGAGACGGCCGAGATTGCGATCAAGGCGGCGCAGACCGGCCACATGGTGCTGTCCACGCTGCATACCAACGATGCGCCGCAGACCATCGCGCGCCTGATGAACATGGGTATCGCCCCGTACAACATCACCAGCTCGGTGACGCTGGTGATCGCGCAGCGCCTGGCACGCCGGTTGTGCGGCAACTGCAAGCGCCCAGCCAATCTGCCGGAGCATGCGCTGCTGGCCGAGGGCTTCACCCAGGCGCAGCTGGATGCGGGCATCCAGCTGTACGAGGCGGTGGGCTGCGATGAGTGCACCGAGGGCTACAAGGGCCGAACCGGCATCTACCAGGTGATGCCGATGACCGATGAGATCGCCACGATCGTGCTGGCCGGTGGCAATGCGCTGCAGATTGCCGAGGCGGCGCAGCAGATCGGGGTGAATGACCTGCGACAGTCGGCGTTGAAGAAGGCCGCCGCGGGTGTGACCAGCCTGGCCGAGATCAATCGCGTGACCAAGGATTGAGGTAGAGCCGAGCCTATGCTCGGCTGATGGCCCGAAGAGCAGCCGAGCGTGGGCTCGGCTCTACAGTAGATCCACGCCATGCGTGGATGATCGGCCACGGATCCCATAATAGATCCACGCCATGCGTGGAGGGCGCGGCGGCGCAGCGCCAACCAAGGTTGGCGCCTGCCAGGGCCGTTCAGCCCTTACTCCATTCCCAGCTTCTTCAGCTTGTAGCGCAGCGCGCGGAAGGTGATGCCCAGCTGCGCGGCGGTCCGGGTCTTGTTCCAGCGGTTCTCTTCCAGCGCGCGCTGGATGGCGCTGCGTTCCAGCTGCTCGATGTACGAGGGCAGGGCGGCGCTGCCGGGCTGCAGGTCGGCCACGGCTTCGGCCGGAGCTGCGCCGCCGGGCGCACGTGGGGCGTGCTGCGGCAGGCGCAGGTCGTCGGCACCGATGCGGTCTTCTTCGGCCAGTGCCAGCGCACGTTCCAGAATGTTCTCCAGCTCGCGCACATTGCCCGGGAACGCATAGTGGGCCAGCGCCTCCAGCGCCGACGGCGCCAGCAGCGGGGTGGCGCGGCCGTGGCTGCGGGCCAGCCGCGCCAGCACGGCGGCCGCCAGCTCCGGCAGGTCCTGGCGGCGCTCGCGCAGCGGCGGCACCTTCAGTTCGATCACGTTGATGCGGTAGTACAGGTCGTGGCGGAAGCGCCCATCTTCGACCAGCTCGGCCAGGTCCTTGTGGGTGGCAGAGAGGATGCGTACGTCCACCGGCTCTTCGTTGGCCGCACCGACCGCGCGCACCGACTTCTCCTGGATCGCGCGCAGCAGCTTCACCTGCATCTGCAGCGGCAGCTCGGCCACTTCGTCCAGGAACAGGGTGCCGCCGTGCGCCGCCTGGAACAGGCCGGGCTTGTCGGCATGCGCGCCGCTGAAGCTGCCTTTGCGGTGGCCGAAGAATTCGCTCTCCATCAGCTCGCCGGGAATGGCGCCGCAGTTGACAGGAACGAACGGGCCGGCCGCACGCGCGCCCTGGGCGTGGATGGTGCGAGCGACCAGTTCCTTGCCAACCCCGGATTCACCGAGGATGTAGACCGGCGCCTGGCTGCGCGCGACCTTGCCGATGGTGGTGCGCAACACGTCCATGGCCGGCGAAGCGCCCAGCAGGCGTGCAGCCTGTTCGGTGGCGGGGCCGGGCGCAGGGCGTTCGGTGTTGTTGAGTTCCAGCGCGTGCTTGACCAGGCCACGCAGCACCGAGATGTCCACTGGCTTGCTGACGAAGTCGAAGGCGCCTGCTTTCAGCGCTTCCACGGCCAGGTCCATGCTGCCGAAGGCGGTGATCATCGCCACCGGCGTGCGCGGGTAGTGCTGGGCGATCTCGCTGACCAGCTCAATGCCGTTGCCATCCGGTAGGCGCATGTCGGTGATGCACAGGTCGTACGGATTGCTGGCCAGCAGCTCGCGTGCTTCGGCCAGGTTGGCGGCGGTACTGATGCGCAGCCCCATGCGGCCGAGGGTCAGTACCAGCAGTTCGCGGATGTCGCGTTCATCGTCGACGACGAGGGCGCTGCGGGTTTCGTTCATGGGCGTGAAAGATAAACGAGGGGGCTGGATGCGACAAATGTTTGACGCACAGATCTGGGATCAGGTGGGCAACAGCGTGTGCGGGCCGGGCAGCACCAGGCGGAAGCAGGAGCCGCCTGCCGGCACTGGGATGTAGTCGAGCCGTGCCTGGTTGGCGCGGCACAACTCGCGGGCGATATACAGGCCCAGGCCGGTGCCGTGCTCGGAGGTGGTGAAGAACGGACGGAACAGCTGTGCGGCCACACTCTCGGGAATGCCGGGGCCACGGTCCATCACGTCGATCACCGCGCTGCGTTCGTGTTGTGCCACGCGCAGGCGCACCCGCGCCGGCTGCTGGCCGATGCGGCCGTACTTCAATGCGTTGTGCACCAGCACGGTGAGCACCTGGTACAGGTGCTTGGTATCGACCTGCGCCATCACCGCCGTGTCGCTGATGATCGGTTCGATGCTGTCGGTCTCCAGCGTCTGGCCCTGCTTGTACTCCAGCACGAAGCGGCGCACGAAGGCGACCAGGTCCACGTTCTCGGGCGTGGCGCGTTCGCGCCGTGCCAGCCCCAGCACGCTCTCGACGATGCCGTTGGTGCGCTGGCATTGCTGGCGGATGATCTGCAGCAGGCGGCGGTCGCTTTCGTTGAAACCGGTCCCTTCTTCCAGCAGCTGCACGGCGTAGTTGATTGCCGCCAGCGGGTTGCGGATTTCATGGGCAAGGCTGGCCGAGAAGCGGCCCATTGCCGACAGAGTGAGCGATTCGGCGCGCCGGGAGACCACGCTGGAATCGTCCAGGAACACCAGGGCCAGCTCGCTGCCGGCCAGCAGGCGGGCGAAGCGTGGTTGCACTTCGGGCTGGTCGGGGTTGAGTTGCAGCGGCAGTTCGTCCTGCGCCCAGCCGTTGCGCCAGCGCTGCAGGCGGCGCGCCAGTTCCGGCGCGGCACTGGCCAGATCCAGGCGTCCTGTCTCACCGATGCCGTCGTTGTCGCCGAGCAGCATCGAGGCCGCTTCATTGGCCAGGGTGATGCGGTTGTCGGCGTCCACCACCAGCACGCCGGTGCGCATGCGGCGGATGATCAGTTCGTTGATCTGGAACAGGTTGGCCACTTCGTCGCCGCGCTGGTTGGCCAGCTGCTGGTTGCGGCGCGCGCGGTTGCCTACCTGGTAGCTGATGAAGGCCAGCGCCAGGTAGCTGGTGGCGAACATGGCCAGCTCGGCCAGCGTGCGGGTGGGGTCGCCGCCTTCGAGCACCTTCCAGAGGTATTCGGTACCGGTGGCCAGGCTGGCGACGATTGCCAGGCTCAGGCCCCAGCTCAATGGCAGCAGGGTGGCGGCAGCGGCGATGTTGAACAGCAGCGACATCGAGATGCCGGCGCTGGCACCGGGCAGGGCATGCGCCAGCAGGGTGGCGGCGATGATGTCCACCAGCACGCTGCTGACCACGATCGGGCGCAGCCAGCGTTCGTTGCGGCCGATCGCCAGGGCCAGCAGCGACAGCAGCAGATAGATGGCCGCGACGGTATCGGCCAGGCGCGGGTGATGGGCCTCGCCGACCATGCCGGACAGGGGGCTGTAGAGCAGGCCGGCGATGACCGCGGCGATCAGCACCCGGTACAGCGCGAAGAAGTACAGCTCACGCCGCGGAATCGATTCGATGCGGTCGATCAATGAAGCACTGGGTGACACGCCGGAACTCCCCTTCTGGCTGCCTGGGTCTGGAATCTGCGGCGGTCCTGCCTGGCATCCCCTGAAGCCGGGCGGGTACGTCGCTTCTCTGTGGCCTGCGGTGGAAGCAGCCGGGCAGGCCCGACACTACACACCTTGGTTGACCAGTATAGGGCCCCCGGCAGGGCGCCGCCGGAGCCGCCCGGATCGCGCATTTGGCCCGCCGTGGATACCGGTGGCCAACGGCGGCCCGGGCGCAACTGCCTGAATGACGGTGGAAATCTGGCCGGGTCTGGCGTTTTGTACAGACTTCTTTGCGCCCCGGCGCTCGCTCGGCCACAATAGTGGGCCCGCCGCGGTCCATGCCGGCGCCCCGCCGGGGCCCTGAGGAATTGCGTGCGGTCGTTCCTATTCCCACGGTGACGCATGAATTTCCACGAATACCAGTCAAAACAACTGCTTGCCGAGTACGGCATCCCGGTCCCGGCCGGCAAGGTCGCTGCGACCCCGGACGAAGCGGTTGCCGCTGCCAACTCCCTGGGCCAGGGCCCCTGGATGGTCAAGGCGCAGATCCACGCTGGCGGCCGCGGCAAGGCTGGCGGCGTCAAGTTCTGCAAGACCACCGACGACGTGAAGGCCGCTGCGGCCAAGATGCTCGGCACCAAGATGGCCACCTACCAGACCGCAGGCGTTGAACTGCCGGTCAACCTGGTGCTGGTGACCACCGCCGGCGAGATCGTCAAGGAACTGTACCTGTCGGTGCTGGTCGACCGTGGCACCAAGACCATCACCTACATCGCCTCTTCGGAAGGCGGCGTGGAAATCGAGCAGGTCGCTGCTGAAACCCCGGAGCTGATCCACTCGCTGAACGTCGACTTCGTCGAAGGCGTGCAGGGTTACCACGGCCGTGATTTCGGCTTCAAGCTGGGCCTGACCGCCAAGCAGGCCGGCCAGTTCGCCAGCATCATGGTGAACCTGTACCGCCTGTTCAACGAAAAGGACCTGGCCCTGGTTGAAATCAACCCGCTGGCCATCCTGGACGACGGCAACCTGTACGCGCTGGACGGCAAGTTCGACAGCGACGACAACGCCGCGTTCCGCCAGAAGGCCCTGGTCGCCATGCGCGACAAGACCCAGGAAGATCCGACCGAAGTGATCGCTTCGGAGCTGGACATCAACTACGTCACCATGGACGGCAACATCGGCTGCATGGTGAACGGCGCCGGCCTGGCCATGGCCACCATGGACGTCATCAAGCTCAACGGCGGCGAGCCGGCGAACTTCCTGGACGTGGGCGGCGGTGCCAACAAGCAGCGCGTCATCGAAGCGTTCAAGCTGATCCTGTCCTCGGACAAGGTTGAAGGCATCTTCGTCAACATCTTCGGCGGCATCGTCCGCTGCGACATGATTGCCGAAGGCATCATCGCCGCCGTGAAGGAAGTGGGCGTCAAGGTTCCGGTCGTGGTGCGCCTGGAAGGCACCAACGTGGAAGAAGGCAAGCAGCTGCTGCGCGACAGCGGCATGGCCATCATCCCGGCTGACAACATCAACGATGGCGCCAAGAAGATCGTTGAAGCTGTCAAGAACGCTGCCTGATTCGACACCAAGGAATTCCCATGTCTGTTTTGATTAACAAGAACACCAAGGTGATCGTGCAGGGCTTCACCGGCCAGCAGGGCACCTTCCACGCCACTCAGATGATCGAGTACGGCACCCAGGTTGTTGGCGGCGTGACCCCGGGCAAGGGTGGCACCACCCACATCGACCTGCCGGTCTTCAACACCGTTGCCGACGCCGTGCAGAGCACCGGCGCCAACGCTTCGGTCATCTACGTGCCGCCGCCGTACGCGGCCGACGCGATCCTGGAAGCCGCTGCTGCCGGCATCAAGGTCATCGTCTGCATCACCGAAGGCATCCCGGTGCTGGACATGCTGCGCGTCAAGAACGTGCTGACCCGTTCGCATCCGGATACCGTGCTGATCGGGCCGAACTGCCCGGGCGTCATCACCCCGGGTGAGTGCAAGATCGGCATCATGCCGGGCCACATCCACCAGCCGGGCAAGATCGGCATCGTGTCGCGCTCGGGCACCCTGACCTATGAAGCGGTCAAGCAGACCACCGAAGTCGGCCTGGGCCAGTCCACCTGCATCGGCATCGGTGGTGACCCGATCAACGGCCTGAACTTCGTCGACTGCCTGAAGCTGTTCAACGAAGACCCGCAGACCGAAGGCATCATCATGGTTGGCGAAATCGGCGGTGACGCCGAAGAAGCCGGCGCCGAGTACATCAAGAACCACGTGAAGAAGCCGGTCGTCGGTTTCATCGCCGGTGCGTCGGCTCCGGCCGGCAAGCGCATGGGCCACGCCGGTGCGATCGCCTCGGGCGGCAAGGGCACGGCCGAAGGCAAGTTCGCCGCCATGGAAGCTGCCGGTGTCGTCACCGTCCGCTCGCCGGGCGACCTGGGCGCTGCCATCGCCAAGCTGGTGAAATAAGAACGACTGCCTCTGGCAGCCGATTCTGTAGAGCCGAGCCCGCGCTCGGCTTGCTTTGGAAAAGCCGCCCTCGGGCGGCTTTTCTGCGTCTGGCGGCCGCCTGGTCGGCCCATCCACGCATGGTGGGGATCTACTGAGCCAGGGCTGTCCACGCAGTGAGCGCGCCCGGCGCGCGCATGGCGCAGCGCTACAATGGCGGCATTGCAACCACAGGCTGGATTCCCATGGCTTCGATCCGCATCGCGATGGCGCAGTTCGACTTCCCGGTCGGCGATGTCGCCGGCAACACCGAGCGCATCATCGAGATGATCGGCCAGGCGCGCGACGAGTACGGCGCCGAGCTGGTGATGTTCCCCGAGCTGGCGGTGAGCGGTTACCCGCCGGAGGACCTGCTGTTGCGCCCGGGCTTCCTGTACGAGTGCGAGCAGGCAATGACCCGCATCGCTGCCGCCTGCCGTGGCATCACCGCGGTGGTCGGCTGGCCGCAGGCGGCCGGCGCGGTGGTCTACAACGCTGCCAGCGTGCTGCGCGATGGCCTGGTGGAGCAGACCTACCGCAAGCGCGAGCTGCCCAACTACGCGGTGTTCGACGAGCGCCGCTACTTCGATGTCGATCCGGATGGCGGCAGCTGCGTGTTCGAGGTCAACGGTATTCCGGTGGGCCTGCTGATCTGCGAGGACCTGTGGTTCGCCGAGCCGTTGGCCGACACCGTGCGCGCCGGCGCGCAGCTGGTGGTGGTGCCGAATGCGTCGCCGTACGAGCGGGGCAAGCATGCCCAGCGCGATGCGGTGCTGGCCGCGCGCACCCGTGAGAGCGGGGCGGCGATTGCCTACCTCAACGTGGTCGGTGGCCAGGACGCGCTGGTGTTCGATGGCGCCTCGGTGGTGGCCGATGGCGACGGTACCGTGCACCCGGCCGCCGCCGCCTTCGTCGACCAGTGGCTGGTGGTGGAGTACGACGGTGAAACCCGCCGCTTCATGCCGCATGTGTGGATGGACGATGGCGACGAGAGCATGGACGCGCTGGCCTGGCGTGCCGTGACCCGTGGCATCCAGGACTACTGCCGCAAGAACGGCTTCAAGAAGGTGTGGCTGGGCCTGTCCGGTGGCATCGATTCGGCACTGGTGCTGGCCATGGCCGTGGACGCGATGGGCGCCGAGAACGTCACCGCCGTGCGGTTGCCGTCGCGCTATACCGCAGGCCTTTCCAACGACCTGGCGGCCGAGCAGTGCCAGGCACTGGGCGTGAAGCTGGAGGCGGTGTCGATCGAGCCGGCGTTCAAGGGCCTGATGGAATCGCTGGCGCCGATGTTCGAGGGCACCACGCCGGACGTGACCGAAGAGAATCTGCAGTCGCGCAGCCGTGGCGTGATCCTGATGGCGCTGGCCAACAAGTTCGGCGGCCTGCTGCTGACCACCGGCAACAAGAGCGAGTACGCGGTCGGTTACGCCACCATCTACGGCGACATGTGCGGTGGCTATGCGCCGTTGAAGGACCTCTACAAGACCGAGGTGTTCGGGCTGTCCAAGTGGCGCAACACCGTGGGCGGCGCACCGGTGATCCCGCCAGCGGTGATCAGCCGCCCGCCGTCGGCCGAACTGCGCGAGAACCAGCTGGACCAGGATTCGCTGCCGGCCTATGACGTGCTGGACGGCATCCTGTACCGCTATATCGACCAGGAGCAGTCGCGCACGGAGATCGTGGCGGCCGGTTACGACGCGACCGTGGTCGACCGTGTGCTTCGCCTGGTGCGCATCAGCGAGTGGAAGCGGCATCAGGCCGCGCCCGGGCCGAAGGTCTCGCGCCGGGCGTTCGGCCGTGAGCGTCGTTACCCGATCAGCAACGGCTACAAGGGCTGAGGCCCGGTCCATCAGACGACAGGGAGTGCCGGCCGATGGCCGGCAACCCGTTGGCCCTCTCCGGTGGGTGCGGACCCTGGTCCGCACGATGGTCGAAGATCATCCACGCATGGCGTGGATCTACCGGGCTTCGTCGAGCAGCTGTTCGAGGCCGGCGGTTTCCGCAGCGTCGCTGAAGTGGCCGCCCTCAAGCCGTGCACGCACAAATGCCAGGCCATCCGCCGCCGCCGCATCCAGCGTGCCGCGGTGGTCGACCGGGTAGCGGCGGAACGCGACCGGCTCGCCTCGCAGGGCCAGGCCTGCGGCGTACAGCAGCGTGGTCAGATAGGGCACATCGCGGTCCGCGCTGCCATGGCCCAGCATCAGTGGTTGGCTGAAGCCGCGGCGCGGTACGCCGAGATAGTCGTACAGCACCGCCCAGATGCCCGGCACGCTGGTCAGCGGTGCAGTGAACATGCTGCCGATATCCGCACCGTCCAGGGTGGCGGCCAGTTCGCCCAGGCACTGCTCACGTGCCACTGCCACGCGGGCGCGGCCGGTGTCGCTGAGGACGCGGTCGATCTGCGGCGCGACCTGCAGCAGGCCGTCGAGCAGATACGCGTGATACGCGTTGACTGCACCGGGATTGGGGCTGCGGTTGTCCGGTTTCATCACCAGCGCGGTCAACTCCACTGCCGTGGGCGTACCGGTGGTGAAGCTGCCACGGTAGTGCAACGCCGGCCCTCCATGGGTGGGGGCGATGTGGCCTGCCGTGAGCGCGGCCGCGCCACCCTGCGAATGGCCGACCGATACCCAGCGCGGTGACAGCGCGTTGCCCAGGTACTGGCGGCTGGCTTTGACGAGGTCGATGGCGTTGCGCGCGGCAGTGCGCACATGCAGATAGGCATGGTCACCTGGACTGCCAAGGCCCTGGTAGTCCGCAGCGACCACCGCATAGCCCTGCGCCAGGAATTGATCGAGGAAGCGCCCGTCGCGTTGGGGTTGGTAGGGGCCGGACACCGAGGGCGCACAGCGATCCGCGATGCCCTGGGTGCCATGTGCCCAGGACACCACCGGCCAGCCGCCTGCAGGCGCCGCGCCGGCGGGCAGGTACAGCAGGCCGGTGCCTTCGGCCAGCTGGCCGCGATGATCCGGGGTGCGGTAGTGCAGCTTGTAGGCCTGCGCGGCCTTGGACGGCACCCATGACGCGCGATAGGGGGCAGCAGACAGCAGGTCGCCCGGTGCAACCGGTGCGGCGGCCAGGGGGCCCGGGGACAGCGCCAGCAGGGCAGTGGCGAGGAGGCCGGCGAGAGGGCGGAAACGGCGGGGTAGTGGGGTCATGAGGCGCTCCTTCACGGCCGGGATGGCCGTTGCGCCGCAGTGTGGAGGGGCTCGCCCGCGCCGATTGGGACCGGCGTCGCATCCGCCGGGGATTCGTAGAATTCCTAGTGTCGTGGTCCATGGGCGCACGAACCCTCCACGCATGGCGTGGATAACCGACAAAGAAAAGGCCCCTTGCGGGGCCTTTTTCTTATTTCTTTTCCAGTCGCGCGTTGCGCTGGCCGGTGCTGGCGGACTTCTCGCCAGCGAACGGGTTCAGCTTGCGGATCATCCACGGGTACTTCGGCCACTTGCCTTCCAGCCACGGGTGGTCCGGCTGGTTCAGCTGCAGGACGCGGCGGGCGTCGTCGGCCAGGGTCTTGTTGCCCAGGTGGGTGTAGGAATCGGCCAGGACGGCGACGGCGTCGTACTGGAACGCGCTCTGCGGGTAGGTTTCCAGCAGGTAGTTGGCGCGGCCGGCGGCCGAGACCCAGGCGCCGCGGCGCATGTAGTACAGGGCGTTGTCGAGCTCGTGCTGGGCGAACACGTCACGCAGCTCCAGCATGCGCTGGCGCGCATCGGCGGCGTACCGGCTGTTCGGGTAGCGGTCCACCACGATGTTGAAGTCCGAATACGCTTGGTGCGGGGTGGACAGATCGCGGCGGCTGGCATCCAGTGACCATACGCGACGAAGGAAAACCGTACTGCGATTGGAGTTGGCCAGGCCGCGCAGGTAGTACAGGTACGCGATGTTGCGATGGGTCGGGTAGGTACGGATAAAGCGGTCGATGCTGGACACCGCGTCATCGTGCTTGCCGGCCTTGTACTGGGCGTAGGCGGTCTCGATCATCGCCTGCTCGGTGTATGGGCCGTACGGATACTGGGCCACCAGGCGGCGGAAGCTGGCTTCGGCGCCGCTCCAGTTGCCACCCTGCATCAGCTTGTGGCTCTTCTCGTACAACTGTTCGACCGGCGTCCCTTCATCGGGGCGATCGCCCTTCTTGGCACCACGGTGGCAGCCGGTGGCGGCGATGACCAGCACCAGCAGCAGGGCGGTGAGGCGGACGGGCGCGGAGAGCATGGCGGAGCGTCGGATCATGGGGTCGAGGCGGGACGCGGCTGGAATACGAAGGGTCGATGATAGCCTAGTGTCCTGTCCAGCGACTGAAACCGGCCGCCGGGACCCCAAAATTTCAAAGAATGCCCCCCTGCCATGTCTGAACAACCCTCTGAATCGGCCCGCCAGGCCATCGTCCCCGACACCGCTGCCGGCCGCCGTTTCGACGCCGTCGTGGCCGAACTGTTCCCCGAATACTCGCGGTCGCGCCTGACCGAGTGGATCAAAGCCGGTGAGGTCCTGCTGGACGGCGCCCAGGTGCGTCCGCGCGATCCGCTGCGCGGCGGCGAGGTGGTGACCCTCAACGTGGTGCTGGAAACCCAGACCGACGCCCAGCCGGAGGACATCCCGCTGGACGTGCTGTTCGAGGACGAGCACCTGCTGGTGATCAACAAGCCGGTCGGCCTGGTGGTGCACCCGGGCGCCGGCAACCACAGCGGCACCCTGGTCAATGCCCTGCTGTTCCGCGACCCTTCGGTGGCGGTACTGCCGCGCGCGGGCATCGTGCACCGCCTGGACAAGGACACCAGCGGCGTGATGGTGGTGGCCAAGACCCTGGAAGCGCAGACCGCGCTGGTCGAGCAGTTGGCCGCACGCGACGTGCACCGCCAGTACCTGGCCATCGTGATGGGCGCGCTGGTGGCCGGCGGTACCGCTGATGCCCCGATCGACCGCCACCCGCGCGACCGCCTGAAGATGGCCGTGCGCGAGGACGGCAAGGAGGCGATCACCCATTACCGCCTGCGCGAGCGCTTCCGTGCGCATACCGCGCTGGAGTGCCGCCTGGAAACCGGCCGTACCCACCAGATCCGCGTGCATATGGCGCACGTGCGCCATCCGATCATCGGCGACCCGCTGTACGGCGGTGCATTGAAGCTGCCCAAGGGCGCCAGCGACGAGCTGGTGGCCGCGCTGCGCGGCTTCAAGCGCCAGGCCCTGCACGCCGAGACGCTGGAGTTCACGCACCCGATCACCGGTGAGCCGGTGCGCAACACCGCGCCGGTGCCGGACGACATGCTGCACCTGATGAAGGTGCTGCGCGAAGACAGCGAAGCCTTCGCCGCGCGCGAGCGGGACCGCTGGTGATGGACGCCGCGCTGCCCTTGCTGCGGGCGGACTGGCCGGCGCCTCCGGGCGTCCATGCGCTGACCACGCGCCGGCACGGTGCGGGCATCTCGCCGGCGCCGTTCGCGCAGTTCAACCTGGGCAACCGGCACGCGGCCGATGGTGATACCCCCGCCAACGTCGAGCACAACCGCCAGCTGCTGCAGCAGGGGTTGGCGCTACCGTCGGCCCCGCACTGGCTGCGCCAGGTGCACAGCAGCACTGTGCTGCGCTTCAGCGCGCCGCCGGTGCCCGGCGCCAGCGAACCGGTGGCCGATGCCGCGGTGACCTCGGTGCCGGGCGTGGTGCTGGCGATCCTGACCGCCGACTGCCTGCCGGTGGTGTTCGCCGCCGCCGATGGCAGTGAGGTGGGCGCGGCCCACGCAGGCTGGCGTGGCCTGGCCGACGGTATGCTGGAGGCCACGGTGGCCGCCATGCAGACGCCGCCGGCGCAGCTGCGGGCCTGGCTGGGCCCGGCCGCCGGACCGGCCGACTACGAGATCGGCGAGGAGGTCTACCACGCCTTCGTCGGCCATGATCCGGCGGCCGAAGCGGCGTTCGTGGCGACGCGGCCGGGTCACTGGAAGGTCGATCTGTTCGCGCTGGCCCGCCAGCGCCTGCAGGCGGCGGGCATGGACCCGGCGCAGGTGCATGGCGGCACGGTGTCGACCATGGCCGATCCGGACCTGTATTCGCACCGGCGCGATCGTCGCACCGGGCGCATGGCAACCCTGGCCTGGATCGCGCCCTGACCACTCCGCTGTTCGCACGTGTGCTGGGGCCGGCCTTCGCCACCCTGGCCGCGCCGGTGCAGGCGCTGCATGCCGCGCCGTTGCCATGCCGCTACGTGGGGCAGGCGCGCATCGTGAGGGGGTGGCACTGGCTGGTGCCGCTGCTGGCTGCGTTGGCACGGTTGCCAAAGGACGGAGACGCGCTGCCGACCGAAGTGGCGTTCAGGGCACACGGGCAGGGCGAGCAGTGGGCGCGGCGTTTTGGGCGCTGGCCGATGGTGTCGCGGCTGTGGGCGCATGAGGGATACCTGCGCGAGCAGTTGGGCGCGGTGCGCTTCGAATTTGATCTGCAGGCCCGCGAAGGTGGCATCGACTGGTCTGTGCGGCGGGTCTGGGCCTTCGGGCTGCTGCCGCTGCCGAGGCGCTGGTTTGGTGGCGTGCGTTGCCGCGAAGCCTGGCAGGGTGAGCGCTACACTTTCCTGGTCGATGTGACGCTGCCCTGGGTGGGAGCACTGATCCGCTATGAAGGCTGGCTCGAACCGCAGTGAGGCCGCCGCCGAGGCTGGCAGCGCGGTGATCGTATTCGATGGCGTATGCGCGCTGTGCAACCGCTGGGTGCGCTTCCTGCTGCGCTTCGACCGCAGGGGGCGCTATCGTTTTGCGGCGATGCAGGGAGAGCATGGCAGTGCGCTGCTGCGCTCGCATGGGCTGGACCCGCAGGATCCGATGTCGTTCCTGCTGCTGGACGCGCAGGGCGCCTGGACCGATACCGATGCGATCCTGCGCGTGCTGGCGGGGCTGGGCGGCGCCTGGCGTTTGAGCGGCGTGCTGCGGGCAGTGCCGCGCGGCTGGCGTGATGCCGCGTATCGCGCGCTGGCACGCAACCGTTACCGCTGGTTCGGGCGGCATGACGCCTGTTACCTGCCCGCACCGGAGCAGGCCGCGCGGTTCCTGGATTGAAGAAAAAAGGGGACGGAGGGGATTAAGTCGTTTGTGCACAAACGACTTAATCCCCTCCGTCCCCTTTTTCCCTCAGCCTTCCAGCGCGTCGAGGTAGCTGCGGCGCCAGTGGTTGATGTCGTAGGTGCGCAGATGTTCCATCATCGCGTGCCAGCGCTCCTTGCGCCTGCTCAGCGACATCGTCGCTGCCGTGGCGATGGCGTCGGCCACGCCGTCCAGATCATGTGGGTTCACCAGCAGTGCCTGCTTCAGTTCGTCGGCAGCGCCGGCCAGCAGAGACAGCACCAGCACGCCGGGATCCTCCGGGTCCTGCGAGGCCACGTACTCCTTGGCCACCAGGTTCATGCCATCGCGCAGCGGCGTGACCAGGCCGACCGCCGCCGCCCGGTAGAAGCCGGTGAGCGTGGCATGGGTGAAGTTCTGGTTGACGTAGCGCAGCGGCGTCCAGTCCGGCTCGGCGTGGCCACCGTTGATGTGGCCGGCGATCTGTTCCAGCTGGCTGCGTAGCTGCCGGTACTCGGTGACGTCGCCGCGCGAGACCGGCGCGATCTGCAGGTAGGTCAGCGAGCCGCGCTGGTCGGGGTGGCGCTCAAGATAGCGCTCGAAGCCGAGGAAGCGCTCGGGCAGGCCCTTGGAGTAGTCCAGGCGATCTACGCCGATCGCCAGCTGGCGGTCACGCAGGCTGTTGCGCAGATTCTTCACCGCGGCCTTGGTGGCGGCGGTGCCGGCCTGGCGTGCGATCAGCTCGGTGTCGATGCCGATCGGGAAAGCCGCCGCACGGAAGCGGCGCCCGCCCGGTGCTTCCAGCTCGCCGTTGTCGAGTACGCGGCCACCACCGAACAGGCGCAGGTAGGTCTGGAAACGATCGGCGTCGCGCTGGGTCTGGAAGCCGACCAGATCGTAGGCGTACAGCGCGGAGAACAGTCGCAGGTGGTCGGGCATCGCCTGCAGCAGGTCGGCCGACGGCATCGGGATGTGCAGGAAAAAGCCGATGCGGCAGCCGATGCCGCGCTCGCGCAGCAGTGCGCCGAGCGGGATCAGGTGGTAGTCGTGGATCCAGACGATGTCATCCTCTCGCAGCAATGGCGCGAGCTTGTCGGCGAACAGCGCATTGACCTTGTGGTAGGTCTCGCGGGTGCCGCGGTCGTAGTCGACCAGGTCCAGCCGGAAGTGCAGCAGTGGCCACAGCGTGCGGTTGGCGAAACCATTGTAGTAGCCATCGACTTCGCGCTTGCTCAGGTCCATGGTGACGTAGTCGATGTCACCGTCCTTCTGCCGGTGCAGCGTGCCGCTGCCTTCCTTTACGGTCTTGCCGCTCCAGCCGAACCACAGGCCGCCGCGCTCCTTCAGGGCGGCCAGCAGGCCGACCGCCAAGCCGCCTGCGCGGTTCTCGCCGGGCACGGCCACACGATTTGATACCACGACCAGGCGACTCACGATGCCTCCTGCCAGGACCGCGACAGGCGCATCGCGGCGGTGATCAGGCCGACGTGCGAATAGGTCTGCGGGAAATTGCCCCAGGCCTCGCCACTGTCGAAGGCCAGATCCTCCGACAGCAGGCCCAGATGGTTGCGCTGCTTCAGCAGCAGCTCGAACATCTCGCGTGCTTCGTCCATGCGCCCGATTGCTGCCAGCGCATCGATGTACCAGAAGGTGCAGATGGTGAAGCTGGTTTCCGGCTCGCCGAAGTCATCCGGCGCGACATAGCGGTACAGCGAATTGCCATGCTTGAGGTCTCGGCCGATGGCATCGACGGTGGCAATGAAGCGCGCATCCAGCGCGTCGATGAAGCCGATATCGGCCAGCAGCAGCAGCGAGGCATCCAGCCGATGGCCACCGAAGGTATCGGTGAAGTGGCCCAGCTCCTCGCTCCAGGATTCGGCCATGATGCGCGCGTGGATGGTGTCGGCGCGCTCGCGCCAGTAGCGGGCGCGGTCATCACGCTTCAGGCGCACGGCGATCTTGCACAGGCGGTCGCACGCGGCCCAGCACATCGCGCTGGTATAGGTATGCACTTCGGTGCGGCCGCGGAATTCCCACAGGCCGGCATCGGGTACGTCATGCAGGGCGAACGCCTGTTCGCCCAGGGGCTCCAGGCGGGCGAAGGTGTGTGCATCACCCGGGTCCTGCAGGCGCCGGTCGAAGAACAGCTGCGTGGACGCCAGCACCACGCTGCCGTACACATCGTGCTGGCGCTGCACCCAGGCCAGGTTGCCGCGTCGCACCGGGCCCATGCCACGGTAGCCGGACAGGCTGGGTACTTCGTCCTCGTCCAGCTTGGCTTCGAAGCTGATGCCATACAGCGGCTGCAGCGTGCCGTCGGTGGTGGCCAGGTTGAAGATGTAGCCGAGGAACTGCTCCATCGTGCGTGTTGCGCCGAGGCGGTTCAGTGCGCGCACCACGAACGCGGCATCACGCAGCCAGCAGTAACGGTAGTCCCAGTTGCGTACGCTGCCGGGGGCTTCCGGAATGGAGGTGGTCATTGCCGCGATGATCGCGCCGCTGTCCTCGTACTGGCACAGCTTCAGGGTGATCGCACTGCGGATCACCGCGTCCTGCCATTCCAGCGGAATGGACAGGTAACGCACCCATTCGCGCCAGTAGTCGCGGGTGCGTTGGAAGGCTTCCTGCACATAGCCACTGATCGAGCGGTTGAGCGATTCATCCACGCCCAGGATCAGGTGGATGGGATGGTTGAGTACGAACGGCAGACCGTCGCGCACGAAGCGCACCGGTACATCGGTGGTCAGCCGCAGCACATGCTCGGGCAGGATCCAGCGCACATGGTTGCTGCCCCAGGTGGACTCCGGCACGCGCGCGCCCCAGTCCGCCAGTGGTCGCGCACGCACGGTGATGCGCGGACTGCCGGCCAGCGGACGCACCTGGCGGATCAGGCTGACCGGGCGATAGAAACGGTCGTTCTGGCGCCAGCGCGGGGCGAAATCGAGGATTTCCAGTTCGCCACCGTGCGCGTCGCGCAGGACGGTGCGCAGGATCGCGGTGTTGGTCAGGTATTCCTGCTCGCTGCTCGCGAAGTCCTCCAACTCGATGGCGAAGTCGCCACCGGTCTGCTGGTTGGGACCGAGCAGGGCACAGAAGGTGGGGTCGCCGTCGAAGGTGGGCAGGCAGCTCCAGACAACGCGGGCACGTTTGTCGACCAGGGCGCCGAAGCTGCCGTTGCCGACCACGCCCAGATCAAGATCGGGTTGGGTCATCACGCGGTACATCTCGGTTGCGGCCGTGGGGTGGCCGGGTCAATAGGCATTCTCACGCAGCCAGGCGTGCACGCTGCGTATGTCGGGCAGCGCGAACACCGCCTTGCTCGGTTCCCGCTCGCCCACCAGCACGCTCCAGCCATGCTGGACGTTGGCAGCGTCGAAGCCGAATTCATCGGTGAGGTCGTCACCGAGGAACACCGGCAGGCGGCCGCGGAAGGGCAGGTACTGCATCATCCGGCGCACGGCACGACCCTTATCGGTGCCGACAGGCACGAACTCGACCACATGGTCGCCAGGTTGCAGGCGGTAGCTGGCACGGCCACGCACGTGGCGGTCGGCGAAGGCGCGGACATCGCTGGCGGCATGCGGCGCGCCGCGCCAGTGCAGGGCCAGGCCGACGCCCTTGTCTTCCACCAGTACGCCGGGATGGCCGTGGGCGAAGCGCATCGCCTGCTGGTGCAGTGCGTGCAGCCACTCGGCGGTGTCGTCATCGTGTTCGTCACGCAGCACACGACCATCCTGGCCACGCAGTTCATGGCCGTGCAGGCCAGCGGCAGGCAGTTGCAGGGGAGCGAACAGTTGATCCAGCTGTTCAAGCGGGCGACCACTGACCAGTGCCACGGCACCTTCCAGGCGGTCGCTGATGCGGCCGATGGCTTCACGCACATCCGGCAGCAGCTGCACGGCATCCGGGCGCGCAGCGAATTCGATCAGGGTGCCGTCGACATCGAGGAACAACGCGCAGGCGTCGTCCAGCAATGGCGGTGGCGGACGCAGGGGGAGCGGTTCAGCCATGACGCCCAGCTTGCCAGCGTGGGCGTGTACGTGGGGTCGAGGGCAGGCTACGGCCTTGCTTCGGTGGGTGCCGACCGTGGGTCGGCACAAAGGGTCAGCCTGCATTGAACCCAGACAGTGCGGACCAACGGTCCGCACCCACCCAAGGCAATTACACCCAGAGCAATCAGAAGGTATAGCGAACGCGGCCGTAGTAGTAGGCGCCGTTGCTGCCGATCGGCGACAGCACGTCGTACGGCAGGTTGCCGAAGTAGTGGATATCGCTGTTGGATCGATCCGGGTAGTTGTCGGTCAGGTTCTGCCCGCCGATGGCCACGCTCCACTGCGGAGTGATGCGGTACTCGACTTCCGCATCCAGCTGCCACTCGGCCTGGTAGGTCTGGCGCGGGATGTAGCCGTCACCGAAGTTGAACACGCGGGTGGCGCTGCCATAGCGGTTCACACGGGTGCTCAGCGACCAATGGTCGTTGCTCCAGGCCGCCGAGAAACTGCCGCGGGTACGCGGCGTGGCATCGGTGAGCGTGTTGGTTTCTTCGATGCCGAACAGCACGTAGTCCGGGTTCAGCGCACGCAGCTGTGCCGGCGTGGCCAGCACGTTCTTCAGCGTGGTCTTGGTATACGCATAGGTGCCGGTCAGCAGCAGCTGGCCATCGCCCAGCGACTGGCGCCAGTTGGTCACCAGCTCGGCGCCACGGGTGCGGGTGTCGGCGGCGTTGACGAAGAAGCTGGCGCTCTGCAGGCCGGTGACGCCGTAATTGGCCGCCACATAGTCGGTCAGCGCATCACCGGTGATGCTCTCCGACAGCGCGATGCGATCGTCGATGTCGATCTGGAAGAAGTCCAGCGACAGGTCGAAGTGCTCGCCGATGCGGCTGGTGAAGCCCAGCGAGGTGTTGATCGACTTCTCCGGCTTCAGGTTCTGCGCACCCAGGCCACGCGCGATCGGATTGTTGACCGACAGCAAACGGCCCTGCACCAGCTGGCCGCCAGCGTTGTAGCCGGTGGAGGTGGACTCGTAGCCGATCTGTGCCAGCGACGGCGCACGGAAGTTGTTGGAGATGGCGCCACGCAACGCGAACGCCGGGGTGAATTCGTAGCGCAGGCCGAGCTTGCCGGTCAGTTCACCGCCGAAATCGTCGTTGTGCTCGTAGCGCGCGGCCAGATCGGTAGAGAACTTTTCGCCGAACTGGCTGGACAGGCTGGCATAGGCGCTGGCCACATCACGCGACAGGGTGGCTGCATCCTGCGGGGTCAGGCCGCCACCGGCCTGCGAACCGGTCGGGCGGTCGGTGAACGGGCCGGCCGCGTAGCTGGCCGGGTCACCGGGGCGGGTCTGGTAGCGCTCGTGGCGCGCTTCCACACCCAGGCCCAGGGTGTGGCTGATGCTCTCGCTCTGGGTGAACACGCGGCTCAGGTCGAGGTTGCCCACGGTCTGTGCGTACTCGTAATCGGCGGTCTTGAAGCGGGTCCGGCTGGTCGGGCCCAGCGAGGCGTTGAGCGAATCGCGCAGGCGGTAGGTGAAGTCGTTCTGGCCATAATCCAGGCTGCCGTCGTAGCTCCACTCGCCCCACTGCCCACGCACGCCGGCCACGGTCTGCACGTCGCGGTTCTCGCCTTCGGATATCGGCCGGTAACCGTTCGGATAGATCTGCTTCCAGTTGGCATCGCCATCGGGGTAGCGGAAGTAGTTCGCGCCTTCGGTATCCCGCTGGTTGAAGGTACCGAACGCGTAGAACGTCGAGGTCTGGCCCACCGGGATCTCGGTGTTCAGCCACAGGTTGATGTCCTTGCTCTTGCCATCGCCCAGCACGTAGTTGCGCTTGCCCTGCAATGCCAGGTTGTCCGGGGTCTGGTCCCACGGCGGAATCTGGTCGAAGCCGGCGCGGTTGGTGCCGTTGCGGTGCTTGTATTCCAGGCCGACGCGCAGGAAGCCACCGTCCTCGCCCAGCGAGGTGCCGACCTTGGCGCTGATGTTGCCGGTCTGGCCGTCGGTGAGGGTGCGGCCGATCGGCTTGAGGTCGGTGTGGTTGGCACCGTAGCTGGCCTCGATCTCGCCGCCGTCGCCGCCGTTGTCCAGGATCACGTTGATCACACCGGCGACCGCATCGGAGCCGTACAGCGCACCGGCGCCATCGCGCAGCACTTCGATGCGCTTGATTGCACTGACCGGAATCGAGTTGAAGTCGACCGGAGTGGTGCCCTTGCCGATCTTGCTGTCGGTGTTGACCAGCGCGGTGTGATGGCGGCGCTTGCCGTTGACCAGCACCAGCACCTGGTCCGGTGACAGGCCACGCAGCTGCGCGGCGCGCACGTGGTCGGCGCCGCCGGAGTTGGACTGGCGCGGGAAGTTGAACGACGGCAGCAGCGCCTGCAGCGCGCTGCCCAGCTCACCGTTGACCACGCCGGCCTTGCGGATGTCCTCGGCGGTGAGCACATCCACAGGCGAGGTGGACTCAAGCACGGTGCGGTCGGCGGCACGGGTGCCGGTGACGATCACCGTGTCCAGGTTGGTGGCGTCCTGGGCCAGGGCCGGGAGGGCGGCGGAGGAAAGCGCGAGGGCGATGGCGAGGCCGAGCGGCGACGCGGGCAGGCGGGCGGACATGGGGGCTCCAGCAACAACGACGACGGGGAAGGGGGAGATAGTTTCACTTACATCCATCCGGATGAAGCGATATATTATCTTCGCGTGATGGCCGGTGCCGATGCAAGCCCCTGCCGGTCCGGCATGAGTTGATGCCCTGTTGGCATCAGCACGCCGGGCCGGTGGCGCTGTACGCTGCCGGCTCGCCCTGTCCCCCTTCCCCGGAGCTGTACCGATGAAACACCTTGGCCTCGTCTTTGCCGTGCTGCTGGCCACCAGCGGTTGCGCCAGCCTGTCCTCGCAGGCGCCCAGCGCCTATGCCACGGCCACCACCGCCGAACTGAAGGGCGATGCCGCGCGCCCGTCCGATGGCCACGGCTGGGTGCGCAGCGAGCTGTACTTCGGCGTGGGCGAGGAGCAGGGCGCGGGCAACCGTCCGCAGGCCGACACCATCAGCGAGGCGCAGTGGCGCGCCTTCCTGGACAAGCAGGTGACCCCGCGCTTCCCGGATGGCCTGACCGTGTTCGATGCCTACGGCCAGTGGCTGTTCCGCGGCGATGCCGCGCCCAACCGCCTGCGCACCAAGGTGCTGGTGGTGCTGCATGAGGACACCCCGCAGCGTCGCGCCGATATCGAAGCGATCCGCCTGGCGTGGAAGCAGCAGACCCAGCATCAATCGGTGCTGTGGTCGCGGCAGCCGGTCGAGGTATCGTTCTGAGTTGAAGGTGCCGCCGTGGCGCTGCAGGGAGCGATGATGAAACACAGGGACTGCGTGTTGGGCGTGGCGCTGGCAGGACTGCTGGCACCGTCGGCGCAGGCGAGTGGCGACGACGGCGAAACGCTGCGATTCCAGGTGGCCGCGCACGTGCAGGCGCACGCCGATCCCCAACAGGATGGCAGCATCGCAGTGCAGCTGTCGCCGTCAGGAAAGCGCCAGACGCTGGCGGGCGCGGCGGATGCCGACGGCAATTCACGGTGGGGTCTGGAGGACGTCGATTTCGATGGCTACCCGGAGCTGGTCGCGCGCGCATCGGTGGGCATGGTCAACGAAGCGGTGGCGGTATACCGGTTCGATCCGGCCAGCGCTTCGTATCGCGTGCTGCAGGCCGACACCCACGACAAGGACAGTTGCGGTGACCTGATGGGGCTGAGCGTGGACGTTGCCACCCGCACCCTCACCAGCAGTTGCCGCAGCGGCCCGATGTGGTACGCCGACCAGTACCGGTTCGCGGGTGCGAAGCTCTACCTGTACCGCGCCGAGAGCGTGTTGATGCTGGGCGATACGTTGAACGCCGCGCTGCAGTGGGAACAGACCGAAGAACAGGGCCCTCTGGCGGTCTGGCGCACCTATGACCCCGCCGGCCGTGTGCTGGAGAGCGCCATTGCCGATGGCCTGGGTGCACCACCGGATGGGCCGTTGCGTGGTCAGCAGGCCACCGTGGTACCTGCGCGCCTGTTCCTGTTCGACCGGCCCGGTGCGTCCAGCACCAAGCGTTACCTCGTGCAGGGCGATCGCGTGGAAATGCTGGATGAACAGGACGGCTGGGTGAAGCTGCGCTACCGCAACCCGAAGCAGGGCGCGGTGTTGGGCTGGATCAACGTCAATGATTGACGAGACCTCTGCCCGCAGTTTGCACATCGAGGCGACGGGCGACGTGCCCACGGGGGCATCACTTCATCAGGTCTAGCCTCGGGCGTTCCCCCGTTCGAGGATGTATCCGATGAGCAAGCGCGTGGCCGAAATCGTGGTGGACGCCCTGCAGCAGGCCGGTGTCCGCCGTTGCTACGGCATCGTGGGCGATACGCTCAACCATGTGACCGATGCGATGCATGGCAGCGAGATCGCCTGGGTGCACGTGCGCCATGAAGAAGTGGCAGCGTTCGCTGCCGGCGCCGATTCGCTGGTGAGCGGCGAACTGACCGCCTGCGCCGGCTCCTGCGGGCCCGGCAGCCTGCATTTCATCAACGGCGTGTTCGAGAGCAACCGCAACCGCGCGCCGATGGTGCTGATCGCCAGTCAGGTGGTGACCAGCGAACTGGGCATGGAATTCCCGCAGGAAGTGGACTTCAAGGCGGTGTACGCCAGTTGTTCGGTGTTCTGCGAACAGGTACACAGCGCCGAACAGGCACGCCGCGTGGTCACGTTGGCCTGCCAGGCGGCGATCAGCCGCCGCGGCGTGGCGGTGGTGATCCTCCCGGCCGATATCAGCCAGGCCGAGGTGAAGCACGATGTGCCGTTCTCGGTGCACTACACCCAGCCGGTATTGCGTCCTTCCGACGCCGAACTGCAGCGTATCGCCGAGCTGCTGGGGCAGGGCAAGCGCATCGGCATCTACGCGGGTGCCGGTTGCCAGGGCGCGCACGCGCAGTTGCTGGAACTGGCCCGACGCCTGCAGGCGCCGATCGCGCACACCTCGCGCGCCAAGGACTTCGTCGAGCCGGACAACCCGTACAACATGGGCATGACCGGCATCTTCGGCATCGAGTCCGGCTTCCACACATTGATGGCGTGCGACACGCTGCTGCTGCTCGGCGCCGACTTCGCCTGGGGCCAGTTCTACCCGGACAAGGCCACGATCATCCAGGTCGACCGCGATGGCAGTCATCTGGGTCGCCGCCACCCGGTGAACCTGGGCGTGGTCGGTGATATCGCGCCGACGCTGGATGCCTTGCTGCCGATGCTGCCGCCGCGCGAGGACAGCAGTTTCCTGGACGAGTGCATCGAGCGTCGCGACAAGGCGCTGAAGAAGCGCGAACAGGAAGAACAGCCGGGTGAAGGCGAGCTGATCCACCCGCAGCACCTGACCGCGTTGTTGTCGAAGTATGCGACCGACGATGCGCTGTTCACCGCCGACGGCGGCTCGCCGATGGTCTGGGTGCTGCGGCATATCCGGGTGAATGGCCGCCGCCGCACGCTGACCAGCCTGCTGCACGGCACGATGGCCAACGCGATGCCGCAGGCGCTGGGCCTGCAGAAGGCGTTCCCGGGCCGCCAGGTGATATCGCTGTCCGGCGACGGAGGCCTGGCAATGCTGCTGGGCGACCTGCTGACGGCAGTGCAGGAAGACCTGCCGATCAAAGTGGTGGTGTTCAACAATGGCTCGCTGAACTTCGTCGAGCTGGAACAGAAGGTGGAAGGCCTGCTGGACAACTACACCGACCTGAAGAACCCGGACTTCGGTCGCCTGGCCGAGGTGATCGGCTTCCACGGCCGCACCGTGACCCGCAGCGAGGATCTGGAGGAAGCGGTGCAGGACTTCCTGTCGCAGCGTGGCCCGGCATTGCTGGACGTACACACCAGCCGCGCCGAGCTGGTGATGCCGCCACAGATCGAAGCCAAGCAGGTGGCCGGTACCGCGCTGTATGCGGCCAAGGCGGTGTTGAACGGCCGCTTCGACGACGTGAAGCATCTGCTGGTGGACAACTTCCTGAAGAAGTAGGGGGTGGTCGATGCAGGGCTGCGCCCTGCACCCGCTACGAGCCAGAGCCAGAGCAGAAGCGGGTTTCCTGAGGATGGCGGGGTGGGTCCGGTTGCGGGGGACGCTGCAAGTACGTCCATGTAAGCTCGATCGCGCCATCCATGGCGCTCACGCCCCCGCAACCGGACCCACCCCGCCTTCGACAGTTTCCTGCGATCTGTCGGTAGATCCACGCCATGCGTGGATAGCGTGGAAATGATCGAATTGTTCGTGTAGAGCCGAGCCATGCTCGGCTCAAAGCGAAGCGACCCGCTTTTGCTTTTGATCTTTTGATTCCTTTCCGTGGCTGGCACGCGCAGGAAACTGTGGGAGGCCGGTCGGGATGGGCTGCGCAGGACCGTTGGCGCCATGGATGGCGCCATCGAGCCCCCAGGGACGGGTTTACGGCGTGTCCTGCGCAGCCCATCCCGACCGGCTCAACTCGCAATGCCATTCGACTAACAGTCGACTCTACCCGCGCCCAGCCACGAGGGGCCCCGCCGTTGGCTGGAACCCATCATTCCACGACGGAATTGGCGCGCCGGCCCCGCTGGGCCTACCATCGGCGATCCCCACCCCCACCGCCCCTTCCATGTCCGCTCCCGCTTCCGCCGCACCGCGTCGCTGGTTCGTCTCCGGCGACTTCAACGGCTTCTTCGGCCTGGTCGTCGACAACCTCTCCATCCTCGGCTTCATCGCCATGGCCCTGGTCGGGATCTTCCAGTTCCCCGCCGATGTGGTGTTCGGCCGCATGTTCCCCGGCACGGCCTTCGGCGTGCTGGTCGGCAACCTGCTGTACACCCTGATGGCGCGCCGGCTGGCCGCACGTACCGGCCGCGACGATGTCACCGCCATGCCGCTGGGCCTGGATGCGCCGACCAGCATCGGCATGGCGCTGCTGGTGCTCGGCCCGGCCTTCCTCGTCTTCAAGCAGCAGGGCATGGACCCGCACGCAGCGGGCATCGCCACCTGGCAGCTGGGCATGGCCGCGCTGGTCATCATGGGCGTGCTCAAGTTCGTGCTGTCGTTCTTCGGCGAAGCGGTCACCCGCGCGCTGCCACGTGCGGCGCTGCTGGGTTCCATTGCCGGCATCGCGCTGGTGCTGATGGGCCTGCTGCCACTGCTGGAAACGCTGCGCTCGCCGCTGGTCGGCTTCACCACGCTGGGCCTGCTGCTGTATGTGCTGATCGCCAAGGGCAAGCTGCCGGTGCGTGGCCCCGGCGTGCTGCTGGCCTTCGTGTTCGGCACCGTGCTGTATTACGGCCTGGGCGTGGCCGGACTGGGTGCACCGGGCTTCCATGTGCCGGAATGGGTGCCACCGCAGGTGGTGCTGCCGCTGCCGACGCTGGGCTTCCTTGAAGGCCTGCCCACGGCGATGACCTACCTGCCGTTGCTGCTGCCGTTCGGCCTGCTGATGGTGGTCGGTGGCATCAACGTCTCCGAGAGCGCACGTGCGGCCGGCGATGACTATCGCACCCGTGACATCCTGCTGGTGGAAGCGGTGGCGACGCTGGTGGCCGGTGTCTGCGGCGGCGTTGCGCAGACCACGCCGTACATCGGCCAGCCGGCCTACAAGCACATGGGCGCACGCAGCGGCTATACGCTGCTGACCGGCCTGTTCGTCGGCATCGGCGGCATGCTCGGCATCATTTCCGGGCTGGTGCAGTGGCTGCCGCTGGCGGTGCTGGCACCGATCATCGTGTACGTGGCCATCGACATCACCACGCAGGCCTTCCAGGCCACGCCACGTCACCACACCGGTGCGATGGTGTTCGGTTTCCTGCCGTCCGTGGCCTACCTGCTGGCGATCAAGGCACCCGGCTGGATCGCCCCGGACCAGCTGCCGCAGCTGCTGACCAAGCTCGACGGCCACGGCCTGCCCGAGCTGGCGGTGATCTTCACCCTCGGCAATGGCTTCATCATCACCTCGATGCTGTGGATCTCGGCGGTGGCGGCGATGGTCGATGGACGCCTGCGCCGGGCCTGCGGTTTCCTGCTGGTGGCGGCGGTGCTGACGCTGTTCGGCCTGATCCACTCGGTGGACCCGCGCGGTGGCATCTACCTGCCGTGGGATCTGGAAGGCCTGGCGCGCATCATCAGCTGGCAGTTCGCAGGCGCGTATGTGGCACTGGCGGTACTGCTGGGGTTGCTGTCGTTGCAGAAGCAGCCGGTGAAGCCGCTGGGTGAAGGCACCGATCATTGACCGGGGGACGCCGGGCATGGCCCGGCGCTACCGTTCGGCGTCCAGCTCCGGGTAATGGCGGAAAATGCCATTCGTGTTGAACGCCAGCCGCCGTTCCGAGCCCAGGTAGGCGGCGATGTTCGGCCGCTTCGCCACCCGCTCCTGCAGCGCACGCAGCAGGGGCAGGGTCGGCGCCAGTGCCTGCATGCGGCGCGGGAACATGTAGTCCAGCCCACTCAGCAGCTGGAACAGCGACAGATCCACATAGGAATGCTCGCGCAATGCATGTCGGCCTCCGTTGGCGGCCAGCACCTGTTCGAAGTAACCAAGGAACTTCGGCAACCGTTCGCCGCGCAGCGACGTGGCCCGGGCCTTGTCTTCGGTCTTCTGGTCTTCGTAGTACTTCGATGCGGCGATCGGATGGTGGGTGTCATGTACCTCTGCCACCAGGTCGGCGATGGTCAGCTGCAACTGCAGTGCCTGCATCCGCCGCGAGGCCGCTTGCGGCACCAGGTCCAACGTCGGGCCGAGAAAATCCAGGATGGCCGCGACCTGCGCGATGACCTGTCGCCCGGCCTTCAGGAACGGCGGTGCGAAGGGCTGCGCACCTTCGCTGCCACCGTCGAGGAACGGCTGCATCACTGCATCGCCGTGCACCCGCGCCATGTCGATGTAATCGGCGCCGGCATCTTCCAGCGCCAGGCGCACGAACTCGCCACGGCCCTGGATGCCAGTCCAGTAATACAGCGCGTACTGCATGGCAGTGCCTCCACAGGACAAGACCCACAGCCTCGCGCGTGGCGTGCAAAGCAGGCGTGAGCGCGGCTCTGCTGCAGGTCCGAACCCGAACGGCAGCGGAACAGGTGGGGAACCCGCTGGAATCGGTGGGGTCACACCCTCTCCATGCGTGTGAAATGAGGTGCTGCGTCATGCAGAGTGGAAAGGCGATATGGCCCTGGGTGTTGGGTGTGATGGTGATCGGTGGCGCGGGCGGTTGGTTGTTCCGCGATCAGCTGAAGCGCCTGGCAGACGGTGTCTCGGTGCCGGTGCAATCAACCCCCTCCAGTACCAGTACACCGCCACAACCGCAGGCGGCCGCAGAACCCGCGCCAGCGCCACCGCCGATCAAGCATCCGCTGGATACCGAGGCCGCAGCCGATCCGGCGCTGCCGAAGCTGGCTGACAGCGATGCCGCTGCCTGGGGCGCACTGAGCCAGCTGTTCCAGGGCGAGGGCCCGCTGACCCTGTTGCTGCGCGATCATCTGATCCAGCGCCTGGTCACCCAGGTCGACAACCTGGACAAGCCCAGCGTGCCGCCGACCGCGCTGGCCGCGCGGCCGCTGCCGGGCAACCTGCAGGTCGAGCCGGGCGAGGGTGGCGAACGCATCGCCGCCAGCAACGCGGCGCGCTATGCGCCCTACGTGCAGGCATTTACCGCGCTCGACCCGGCGGCAACGGCCACCGCCTACAAGCGCTTCTATCCGCTGATCCAGCAGGCCTACGTCGACCTGGGCCGGCCTGAGGGCTACTTCAACGACCGTCTGGTGGCGGTGATCGACCATCTGCTGGAGACCCCGGAACTGGCGCAGGCACCGTTGGTGCAGCGTGATGAGCGCGGTCGCTACCGCTTTGTCGATTCCACCCTGCAGTCGCGCTCGATCGGCCAGAAGGCGCTGTTGCGTATGGACCCGGCACAGGCCCGGGCGGTCAAGCAGCAGTTGCGGGCGATCCGCACCGCGATCACCCGCTGAGCCCGTCCATCGCGGAACTGATCGGGATCAACGCGCCGACCACACCCACTCCGGCATGCTGGCCGCAGGCTGACTGGCCTCGGGGTGCAGTCGCAGTCACCCTTGAAACGGGGTGGGGCAACCGCATCTTTCCAGCATCGCCGGCGCGGGCCGGCCCTGATGACCGATGAGGATTCGCAATGCGGATGGACAAGCTCACCTCGCGTTTCCAGCAGGCGCTGGCAGACGCACAGTCGCTGGCCGTGGGCCGTGACAACAGCATCATCGAACCGGTTCACCTGTTCAGCGCGCTGCTGGACCAGCAGGGCGGCAGCACGCGCCCGTTGCTGGCCCAGGCCGGGGTGAACGTGCCGGTGCTGCGCGAGCGCCTGACCGAGGCGCTGGATGCGCTGCCCAAGGTGTCCGGCCAGGCCGGCAACGTTTCGATGGGTAATGACCTCGGCCGCCTGCTCAATCACACTGACAAGCTGGCTCAGCAGAATGGCGATGCCTTCATTGCCAGCGAGTGGTTCGTGCTGGCCGCGCTGGAAGACAACGGCACGCTGGGCATGGCGCTGCGCGCCGCCGGTGCCGACAAGACCCGCCTGCAGGCTGCCATCGACAAGCTTCGCGGCGGCGAGAACGTGCAGTCGGAAAATGCCGAGGAACAGCGGCAGGCGCTGGAGAAGTACACCATCGACCTGACCGCGCGTGCCGAGAGCGGCAAGCTCGATCCGGTGATCGGCCGTGACGAGGAGATCCGTCGCACCATCCAGGTGCTGCAGCGCCGGACCAAGAACAATCCTGTGCTGATCGGCGAACCCGGCGTGGGCAAGACCGCGATCGTCGAAGGCCTGGCCCAGCGCATCGTCAACGACGAAGTGCCCGAGGGCCTGCGCGGCAAGCGCGTGCTGTCGCTGGACATGGGCGCGCTGATTGCCGGTGCCAAGTTCCGCGGTGAATTCGAGGAGCGCCTGAAGGGCGTGCTCAACGACCTGGCCAAGAGCGAAGGGCAGATCATCCTGTTCATCGATGAGCTGCACACCATGGTCGGTGCCGGCAAGGCCGACGGTGCGATGGATGCCGGCAACATGCTCAAGCCGGCGTTGGCACGCGGCGAGCTGCACTGCGTGGGCGCTACCACGCTGGATGAGTACCGCAAGTACATCGAAAAGGATGCAGCGCTGGAGCGCCGCTTCCAGAAGGTGTTCGTGGGCGAACCGTCGGTGGAGGACACCATCGCGATCCTGCGCGGGCTGAAGGAGAAGTACGCCGTGCATCACGGCGTGGAGATCACCGACCCGGCCATCGTGGCGGCGGCCACGCTGTCCAATCGCTACATCACCGACCGCCAGCTGCCGGACAAGGCCATCGATCTGATGGACGAAGCCGCCTCGCGCCTGCGCATGGAGATCGACTCCAAGCCGGAGGAACTGGACCGCCTGGAACGCCGGGTGATCCAGCTGAAGATCCAGCGCGAGATGCTGAAGAAGGAGAAGGACGAGGCCTCGCGGCAGCGCCTGGCCGATCTGGAAAACGACATCGATGCGCTGGAGCGCGAGTTCTCCGACCTCAATGAAATCTGGAAGTCGGAGAAGGCCGCGCTGCAGGGTGCAACCAAGATCAAGGAGCAGGTCGAGCAGGCCAAGCTGGAGCTGGAATCCGCGCAGCGCCGCCAGGATTTCGCGCGCATGAGCGAGATCCAGTACGGCCTGCTGCCGCAGCTGGAGAAGCAGTTGGCCGCCGCGCAGGAAGCCGAGCACAAGGACTTCAAGCTGGTACAGGACCGGGTCACCGACGAGGAGATCGCCGAGGTCGTGTCGCGCTGGACCGGCATCCCGGTCAACAAGATGCTTGAAGGCGAGCGCGACAAGCTGCTGCGCATGGAAGAGGTGCTGCACAACCGCGTGGTCGGCCAGGAGGAAGCGATCAAGGTCGTCTCCGATGCTGTGCGCCGTTCGCGTGCGGGCCTGTCTGATCCGAACCGTCCGGCCGGCTCGTTCCTGTTCCTTGGCCCAACCGGTGTCGGCAAGACCGAGCTGTGCAAGTCGCTGGCCGAGTTCCTGTTCGACAGCGCCGACGCGATGATCCGCATCGACATGAGCGAGTTCATGGAGAAGCACAGCGTCGCACGCCTGATCGGTGCACCTCCGGGCTACGTCGGTTACGAGGAAGGCGGCTATCTGACCGAGGCCGTGCGTCGCCGCCCGTATTCGCTGATCCTGCTCGACGAAGTGGAGAAGGCACATCCGGATGTGTTCAACATCCTGCTGCAGGTGCTGGACGATGGCCGCCTGACCGATGGCCAGGGCCGCACCGTGGACTTCCGCAACACCGTCATCGTGATGACTTCGAACCTGGGCTCGCACCAGATCCAGGACATGAGCACCGACGACAGCCCGGAGGCCTACACGCAGATGAAGGCGGCGGTGATGGGCGTGGTGCAGGCACACTTCCGCCCGGAATTCATCAACCGCCTGGACGACATCGTGGTGTTCCACCCGCTGGACAAGCAGCAGATCAAGCAGATCGCGCGCATCCAGATGCGTGGGCTGGAGAAGCGCCTGGCCGAGCGTGGCTTGAAGCTGATGGTGTCCGACGCAGCATTCGACCTGCTCGGCAACGTTGGCTTCGATCCGGTGTATGGCGCGCGTCCGTTGAAGCGTGCGATCCAGGCACAGCTGGAAAATCCGCTGGCGCAGAAGATCCTCTCCGGTGCCTTCGTCAACGGCGACACCATCGAAGTCGGCAACGACGGCGGTCACCTGGTGTTCGCCAGGGCGTGAATCATGCGGGGCGCTGCCTGATCGCAGCGCCCCGTTTCCTGCGAGGTATGCCGGGCCTTGCCCGGCGCTCACTCAGAAGCGGTGCGTATAGCCGCTCATCAAGCCGAACTGGTTCGCCTTCTGCACGATCGGGCTGTCGGCGGCATCACCGAGCAGGCGCGTGCCTTCGGCCGAGATGTACCAGTTGCCGTTGCGGCCCACGCGGTGGCTCCACTTCAGGCCGACACCGGCACTGACCAGGCCGGCCTTTGGCTTGTGCTCGGCAAAGCCGGTACGCGCCGCCTGTTCCGGGCTGACGCCGTACCAGGTCTGCATGTAACCGCGGTTGCCGTAGTCGGTGGACACGCTGCCGCTGACCACGCCGCCGGCCAGGTCGAACAGCGGCATGCTCAGGTTCAGATGGATCTGCTGGGTGGCCAGGCCGTTCTCGGCCTTGTCCTCGTCCTTGCGGGTGAACTGCCAGGAGCCGCTCAGCACGGCTTCGCCCAGCGTATAACCAGCCGAGACGCCGACCAGGGGACGGGTATCGATATCGCCCATGCCGCGCAGGAAGTCCGAACCGCCAAGCAGGGAGTCCTTTTCCTTGCGGATGCCGCTGGCGCCGACGTAGGCACGCACGCGCGTGTGCTCGCCGATGGACGTGCCCCAGCCGATGCCGCTGGTGCCCAGAAACCAGCCCCCTGGCGAGGTGACATCGAAGGACAGCGAAGGCGTTGCACGATACTCCTCGCTGCCACTGTAGCGAGGTGCCACGCCACCGCCGGCAGCGACCTCGAAGGTCCAGTGGTCATCCTTGGCGTGGGCGATCGGTGCGGCGAACAGCGGCAACAGGGCCAGGCAGAGCAGGGCAGGGGAACGGCGAAGCTGGGACATGGAAACTCTCGACAATGGGAGGAAGGCAGCGCGCGCATCCGGCGAGTGCTGCAGGGTCGTTAGCGTGGCGATACGCCGGCGACCGATCCGTCCGCAGTTGTGCGGGAGTTGTAATCAACTGTAATCGTGCCCGTGGGCGTTCAGCTGGCAGCCAGCGGCCAGTGCATTTCCAGGCGCGCGCCGCCCAGCGTGGCGCGGCTGATGCGCAGCTCGCCACCGTGGCGGGCGGCGATGCGGCTGACAATGGCCAGGCCCAGGCCGAAGCCGCCGGTGTCGCGGCTGCGGCTGTCGTCCAGGCGGGTGAATGGACGCATCACCTTCTCGCGATCGGCTTCGGCGATGCCGGGGCCGTCGTCATCCACACGCAGGCAGGCCCGGCCGCCGACGCCGACCAGCGAGACTTCCACCTGCGAATGCGTGTGGCGCAGCGCATTGCCCACCAGATTGCTCAGTGCCAGCTGCAGCAGGCGCGGCTCGGCATCCACCCGTGGCAACGCACTGGGCTGCACGCGCAGGACCACGCCGCCGCGTTCGGCATCACGGCGTGCATCGGCCAGACAGGCCTGCAGCCAGTCGTCGGCTTCGATGCGCTGCATCGGCTCGCCTTCGCTGGGATGCTCAAGGCGCTCATAGGCCAGCAGTTCGCTGACCAGCCGGTTGAGTTCGGCCAGGTCGCCGTGCAGGCCCTGTGCCAGCCGTTCGCGGCGTTCGCGATCATCACTGTCCTGCATCAGGTCCAGGCCGAAGGCCACGCGCGCGATCGGCGTGCGCAGTTCGTGCGAGATCGCATGGGTCAGGTCGCGTTGGCGCTGCACCAGTTCGGCTACGCGTGCCGCCATGCGGTTGGAATGTTCGACGATGACCCGGATCTGCGAGCGCGGCGAGACCTGTGCGCGCGCTTGCAGATCACCGGCACCGATGCGGTCGGCGTGCAGGCGCAGCGCTTCAAGATCGCGCCAGAGCAGGCGCACCCAGGCGTACAGGCTGGCGCCGACCAGCAGCAGGATGCTGAGGTATGCCGCGATTGTCATGTACGTCGTCATCTGCACCGCGCCAGGCAGGCGCAGGTGCAGCCAGCGGCCTCCGATGCCTTCGATGGGCAGCAGGACCTGCTGGTATTGATCGCGCACGATGAAGCCATCGGCCTGCACGGCTGCCTGTTCCTGTGGGTCGAGCACGGGCGGACTGTCGAGCAGGGTCAGCGCGATGCCGTAGTGTGGCTGCCACTGCTGCAGGCGCTCACGCTGCTGGCCGGCGTCCAGGCCGGCCAGGCCACTGCGCAGGGCGTACACCTGCCCGCGCACCTGCTCGACGAACACTCGATCCTGCACAGGCGTGTAGATGCCGTCCAGGATGTGGTTGAGGAAAAACACCGACACCAGGAAGCAGGCACCAGTGACGAACCACAGCCACAGGAACAGCCGCTTCATGCGGTCCAGGCCGACGGGTTGAACTGGTAGCCGCGGCCCCACACCGTCTTGATCCGCCGCGGTTCGCGCGCGTCATCGCCCAGCTTGCGGCGCAGCTTGCCGATGCTGACATCGACACTACGGTCCAGGCCGTCGAAGCCGATGCCGCGCACCGCCTGCAGGATCTGGTCGCGCGACAGGATCTGCCCCGGCTGGCTGGCCAGCAGCCACAGGATCTCGAATTCGGTGGTGCCCATGTCTACCGGCTGGCCATGCAGATGCACCTCGCGCTGCATGCGGTCGATCAGCAGTTCACCATGCATCAGCCGGCAGGGCGTGCCAGTGTTGCTGCTGCCGTGGCGGCGGCGCAGCAGCGCGCGCAGGCGCGCCAGCAGCAGGCGCGGTTCGATCGGCTTGTGCACATAGTCGTCGGCGCCGGATTCCAGGCCCAGTACCTGCTCGATGTCGTCCTCGCACGCGGTCAGCATCAGGATCGGCACGTCGGAGAAGCTGCGGATCTGCCGGCACACGTCGATGCCGCCGAGGCCGGGCAGCATCAGGTCCAGCACCACCAGTTCCGGCGCATGCTGGCGGCAGGCCGCGCCGGCCAGGTCGCCACGGGCGACGTGCTGCACGGCAAAGCCATGCTCGTTCAGGTAGTCGCTGACCAGTTCGGCCAGGCGACGATCATCCTCCACCAGCAGGACCGGTGTCGGCGTGCCGTTGGCGGTGGGTGTCCAAGGGGATGGCTGCATGCGCGTGGGGCCTCCGTGCCCGGGCAGGAGCGCCCGGCGGCGAAGCCTAGCAACGGCCCATGACGGCTGCCTGAATCGCGGCCAACCTGATAACCGGCGGTACGGACGTCATCGCCAGGGGCTCTCAGTGCCACGCCCCGGCTGGCCTATGGTGGCGGTTTCCCCGGATGGAGCCTGGTGCAATGAGCGACCCGCAGTGGCAACTGGAAACCCTGGCCGTGCATGGCGGCTATCGGCCCGATCCGACCACCCGCGCGGTGGCGGTGCCGATCTACCAGACGGTGGCGTATGCCTTCGATGACACCCAGCATGGCGCCGACCTGTTCGACCTGAAGGTGCCGGGCAACATCTACACGCGCATCATGAATCCCACCACCGACGTGCTGGAGCAGCGCCTGGCCGCCCTGGAAGGTGGCATCGGCGCACTGGCGCTGGCCTCGGGACAGGCCGCGATCACCTATGCCATCCAGACCATCGCCGAGGCCGGTGACAACATCGTTGCCTCCAGCGCGCTGTATGGCGGCAGCCTCAACCTGCTGGCCCACACGCTGCCGCAGTACGGCATCCAGGCGCGCTTCGCCGACCCCGCCGATCCAGCGGCGTTCGCCGCGCTGATCGACGAGCGCACCAAGGCGGTGTTCGTCGAATCGATCGGCAACCCGCGTGGCAACGTCACCGACATTGCCGCCATCGCCGAGGTCGCGCATGCCGCCGGCGTGCCGCTGATCGTGGACAACACGGTGGCCACACCGTTCCTGCTGCGCCCGTTCGAGCACGGTGCCGACATCGTCGTGCACTCGCTGACCAAGTACCTGGGCGGCCACGGCAACAGCCTCGGCGGCGCGATCATCGACTCCGGCCGCTTCGACTGGGCCGCGCAGCCCAAACGCTTCGCACGCCTCAACCAGCCCGATCCGAGCTACCACGGCGTGGTCTATACCGAAGCACTGGGGCCAGCGGCCTACATCGGCCGCGCGCGGGTGGTGCCACTGCGCAATACCGGCGCGGCGCTGTCACCGTTCAACGCGTTCCTGATCCTGCAGGGCATCGAGACCCTGGCCCTGCGCATGGAGCGCATCAATGCCAATGCACTGGCCGTCGCGCAGTACCTGAAGGCGCACGACAAGGTGGCCTGGGTACGCTACGCCGGGTTGGCCGACGACCCGGAGCACGCCGCCGCGCAGCGCTACCTGGGGGGACACGGCTCGGGCGTACTGACCTTCGGCCTGCCCGGCGGCCGTGAGGCGGGTGCACGTTTCCTCGATGCGCTGAAGCTGTTCACCCGCCTGGTCAACCTGGGCGATGCGAAGTCGCTGGCCACCCATCCGGCCTCCACCACCCATCGCCAGCTGGATGCCGCCGAACTGGCCAAGGCCGGCGTCAGCGAAGACACCGTGCGGCTGTCGATCGGCATCGAGCACATCGGCGACCTGCGCGCCGACCTGGAACAGGCCCTGGCCGGCGCCTGATAGCTACGCGCTTGGTCGTCATCGCTACTGGCGATCACCACCGGCACCGCGATGCGCTACGGTGGAACTGCCTCTCCAAGGCATGGCAACGTGGCGATCCAGATCCCCGGTCGATGCGGGTCGACCGGGGATTTTTTTGTGTCGCCGTGTCGACCAAGGTCGACACCCACCAACAGCAGCGGGGACCCACCCCGCCATCCCACGGATAGTCAGCCTTTGCTTTTGCCGTTGCCTCGGCAGGTGCAGGGCTGCAAGCCCTGCCGCACCCACACCCCTCACACCACCGGAATGCTGTGCTGCCCCAGATTCCGGTACGGCGGCGTGGACATGATCATCTCCGCCAGCGAATACGCCAGCTCACGTTCGGCCATCACCGTGCCATCGGCACCGTGTTCCAGCAGATGCTTCACTTCCGCATCGCTGTGTGCGCGCGCCAGCAGGGTCAGGTCCGGGTTGATCGCCCGCAGCTTGGCCAGCGCCTCACCGGCTTCCAGCGGCTGCGGAATCGCCAGCACCGCAATCTTCGCGCGCTCCGGATGGGCCTCGGCCAGCACCCGGTCGGCGGCGGCGCTGCCGCGGATCGCCGCCAGGCCCTTGGCGTGCGCCTGCTCGACGTGCTCCTTGTTGTCATCGATCACCAGCACCGGCACGCCACGGTCGCGCAGCACCTGGGCCAGTTCGCTGCCCACGCGGCCATAACCAATCACGATGGCGTGGTCATGCAGGTCACGTGAGGGACCGGTGGCCTCTTCGGGCTCGGCGGCCTGGGGTGACTGCTCCTGCTTGGCCTGCCAACGGTCCAGCAGCCCGAATACCAGCGGGTTGAGCATGATCGACACCAGCGCACCGGCCAGCACCAGCGACTGGCCTTCCTTCGGCAGGATCTGCAGGGCGACGCCGAGGCCGGCGATGATGAAGGCGAACTCGCCGATCTGCGCCAGGCTGGCCGAGATGGTCAGCGCGGTGCTGGTCGGATGGCCGAACGCACGCACGATGAAGAACGCCGCGGCCGATTTGCCGAACATGATGATCAGCACCGTGGCCAGCACCTGCCACGGGTGCTGGACGAGGATGTTGGGGTCGAACAGCATGCCGACCGAGACGAAGAACAGCACCGCGAACGCATCGCGCAGCGGCAGCGAATCGGTCGCGGCCTTGTGGCTCAGCTCCGATTCGTTGAGCAGCATGCCGGCGAAGAACGCGCCCAACGCGAAGGAGACGCCGAACAACATGGCCGAGCCGAACGCCACGCCCAGCGCGATCGCCAGCACCGACAGGGTGAACAGCTCGCGCGAGCCGGTGCCGGCGATACGCTCCAGGATCCACGGAATGACCCGGCGGCCGACCACCAGCATCACCGCCACGAACAGGCCCAGCTGCACGAAGGTCCAGCCGATGTCGGCCAGCACGCTGCCCAGCGAGTGCGATTCCTTGGCCGCGTCGGGACCGAACACGCCGGCCATCACCGGCATCATCACCAGTGCCAGCACGCAGGCCAGGTCTTCCACGATCAGCCAGCCGACCGCGATCTTGCCGCGCATCGTCTCCAGCAGCCGGCGTTCCTCCATCGCCCGCAGCAGCACCACGGTACTGGCGGTGGCCAGCGAGAAACCGAAGATGACCCCATGGATGGCCGGCCAGCCCATCAGCGAGGCCACACCCCAGCCGAGCAGGGTGGCCACCGCGATCTGGCCGATGGCGCCGGGGATGGCGATCGCCTTGACCGCCATCAGGTCCTTCAGCGAGAAGTGCAGGCCGACACCGAACATCAGCAGCATCACGCCCAGTTCGGCCAGCTGGTTGGCCAGCGCCTGGTCGGCGACGAAGCCGGGGGTGAACGGGCCTACGCAGATGCCAGCAATCAGGTAACCGACCAGGGGAGACAAGCGGAGCTTGTTGGCCAGCGCGCCGAAGATGAAGGCGAGCCCCAGGCCAACGGCAACGATGTTGATCAGGTCGGTGTCATGGTGCATCGGCACTCGCAGGAAATCGGGGGAATGCCCCGATTTTCACCGATGCGGCCAGATACGGCAAACCGGGCCAGCGTATCGGATCGTTGCGTGGGCGGAGCCATCAGTGGTCGGCGTCCGACCTGGCGTGTGCGGGGCGGTCGAGGGTGGCGCTGTCGGGATCGGACCTATTTGGGGTGGCCAGTGGCTCTGGACCGTGAACCGCAGCCAGGCCGACGCCACCCGAGAAAGGCAAGGGAAGGGGATGGGTTCGATACGCGGCGGTGCCATCGCAGGACCCTTTGCCCCTGTGCGCCAAGGTTTTCAGTCGATGCGACAGCATCCAAGGGCCGGTGGCCGGCCGGGAGGCGCAGGCGACGGGGCTGAAGTTTGCAATCTGGCGGAGGGTTCCTCGAGTCCGGAACACGTCACCATGTGTCCGCTACTCCGTTCTGCTGACCAATCAGAGGGGCCTGCTCTCTCCAGACCGCATGGGCGAACGACCACATGAAGCTTCCCGCCATTGACGTAGTGATTCAGGCGATAGGTCAAGACACAAGCTCGGCGCCCCTGTCCCGCTTGCTCCTTGATCTGGAAATTGGTGAGCGCGACTTTCGTCACTATCCGTTGAAGTTGGCGGGAATGCGGTTCTGGACTGACGAGGAAAATACGCTGCAGTTGGAATTCAAGGACGTCGGGCTGCTGGTGGACATTCCTTACCACGACCTGGACGAAGGGCCCTGGGTACTGACGAGCGTAGCGCTCTGGGGAGCGAGAGTGAGTAAGAAGAACAAAGTCAGGAAGGAGAAGCCTGCCTACTCAGGCCCGTTGCCCTGTGGACTGAGCTTTTCCATGCTGCGCCAGCATGTAAGGGAGCGACTCGCCGCGTTGAGTGCAGGGAATGCTGTTGAAATGGGATTTGATGGTGAGGTGGATGTCTGGTGCGTCAGTGGCTTGGAGCTTGCGGTTGATTTCTCTGGTCCAGATGACTCGATTCGCTGCATTCGTTGAGCATCCCCATCAAGCGTAGCGATCACCATCCGTAAGCGCTACGTAGGCGCATCTCGCCCATACAGATAGGCGGAATTTCATGAATCATCCCACCGTTGAAGAGTTCATCGCCGCGATCGGTAGAGATTCGGAATCGAAGGAACTCGAAACCATCTTTTCCAGGATCGGAATCCAGCTTCAGAATCTGGATGATTACCGCCTGGGTGTCAGTGGTCACCGGATCTGGGCAGATGACGCTGCTGGACTGCAGCTTGAATTCAAGGATGCCGGTCTGGTCTCAGAGACCGCCTATCACGACATCGATGATGGCCCCTGGATGCTCACCGACGTGATCTTCTGGGGCTGGCGAAATGACACCGGCACCCAGTATGAAGGGCCGATACCTTTCGGCCTGAACTTCCTGATGTCCAGGGACCAGATCAGGTCGGACGCATCTGCCGATCTGGGGGCGCCAATGGTGTTTGGTCTGTCTGGCAATGTCGACGCATGGATGCTCGGAAAGCTGGAGCTGGCTGTCGACTACGACGGTGAAAGGGGAGTCCGCTGCGTCAGCCTGGGGCTGCCACAAGAGGAATGAATGGACCTACAGGCGATAACGGCCTTGTTTGGCAGAAGCGCCACTGACCCAGCCGTCTCAACGATGCTGCAGTCGCTTGGCGTCAGGCGAAGGCCAGAGCTGGCCCGTCCTGCCAAAAGCCCTTACGAGGCGATTGTGCGTGTGAGCGCGCGGGGCATGCTGTTCTCCTTCAGCGAGCGCAACTACTGGAACGGGCGATCCATTGCTTCGCACGGCAAGAGCGGTGAGCTGATCTTCACCAACGTTGCGGTGACGGCCGGCATTCCGGATGTCATGCGCAGGTACGAAGGCGACCTGCTGTTTGGCCTGCAATGGGAGGACGACAGGACGACAGCGCGCGAAAGGCTCGCCACGGCGGGCTTTGGGGATAGCTTGCACGCCGGCAGGCGTGACGCGTGGTGGTTGCCTGACTACCGCATCCGTCTGACGTATCAGGCTGGATGCATCAAACAGGCAGGAGCGTGTGGGATCTTTGATATCAGCTTGGGAATTCCCATGCATCCATTGGCTTGCGCACCGGCAACGCGCGAGTACCCTTCGGCGGAGCAGGTGCTCTCTTTCCTCGGCAGATCGACCAATGACCCCGATTTCCAGGTCGCGTTCCGGGACCTTGGTCTTGCGAGTCTGATGGCGGAGGCGAGCAGCGAGGTCGTTGATAGAGCCGACGAGCATGGCTTCATCCTTTACTTCGACAGTAGGCAGGGCGTGCCCGGTAGCCATCCGGTATGCACCGGCATCAGTTTCGTCCGCGATCGACTGGGAAACTCAAGAGCCTGGGCTGGGCCGCTGCCATTCGGCCTTCAATTCGATGATCCGCCGTCCATTCTCGAAGAGCGCATGGATCAACGAGCCAGTCGTTGGCTTGATGAAGGAACGTTTGGCAGCGCGAGGTGGTCGCTGCCTGGTCTTCAAGTGAGCGTGAATTTTGACAGTCTGGATAACTGTCTCGAGTCTGTCCGTGTGATCGTAGAAGGTCATCGCACGTCCAATTGCCAGCCGCGCGGCTGATCTTGCCCGCAGCACATAACAAAACACCCGCCGGATCACTCCGGCGGGTGTGAGAGATGCGGCTAGGAGTTGCCGGCCAGCGGCCGGCACTACCAGAGCGTCGCTTACCAGGTGTACTTGATCCGCCCGTACACATACGCGCCGTTGAAGCCGAACGGCGAGTAGTTGCTGTACGGCAGCATGCCGAAGGTGGAGTTCTGCAGGTCTTCGGTACGGTCCGGGTACTTGTCCAGCAGGTTGTCGGCGCCCACGGTCAGCGTCCAGTTGCTGCTCGGCTTGTAGCTGGCCGAAGCATCCACCACCCAGGCATCGCCGTAGGTCTGGTCGCGCAGCGCGGTGGCCGAGTTGCGCACGGTGAACTTGCCGTAGCGGGTTGCGGCCAGGCCCAGTTCCCAGTGGTCCGAACGCCAGGTGCCACTCAGGATCGCCTTGTCGCGCGGGTAGCTGTCCTCGATGCGGCCGATCTCATCTCGGCCGATCAGTGACTGGGTCAGGCCCAGCGTGCCAAACACCGCCGGGGTGCCGCCGACGCGGCGCACTTCGGTGTCGTTGTAGCTGTAGGCGGCGGTCAGCTCCAGGCTGCTGGCGCTGAACGGCACGGTGTAGCTGGAGACGAAGTCGACGCCGCGGGTGCGCGTATCCAGGCCGTTGGTGAAGTACGAGAACGCGGTCACCTGCGGCAGGCCGAGGGTGCCCAGCAGCGCGCTGGTGGCGGCGTTGGTGGTGATGCTGGACGAGAGCGCGATGCGGTCATCAATGTCGATCTGGTACGCATCGACGGTGATGTACAGGCGGTCGACCGGCTGCAGCACCAGGCCCAGGCTGTAGGAGGTGGAGGTCTCGGCCTTCAACGGCGAGGCGCCCAGTGCCTGCGCGGCCGGGCTGGTGGTCGGGAAGGTGCCGCGTTCAACGAACACGCCATTGAGGAACTGGCTGGTGACGGCCTGGTAACCCTGCTGCGCCAGCGACGGTGCACGGAAGCCGCTGGATGCGGTGGCCCGCAGCGCGACCTTGTCGGTGAATGCATAGCGCGCCGACAGCTTGCCGGAGAAGCGGTCGCCGAAGTCCGAGTAGTCCTCGTAGCGGCCGGTGATGCCCGCCGAGAACTTCTCGGTCAGGTCCGCTTCCAGGCCTGCATAGACCGCGTAGTTGTGGCGGTCGGCATGCACTTCATTGGTCGGGGTGAAGCCCGCGAAGCCCTGCGCGCCGCTGCCGGTGTACGAGTTCAGCTCGCCCGGCTTCTGGTCCCATTTCTCCTTGCGGTACTCACCACCGAAGGACAGCGTTACCGGGTAGGCCAGGCCCCAGTCCAGTGACTTGGTCAGGTCGGCGTTGAAGATGTCCTGCTGGTACTTCAGCGTGCCGTCGTAGAACGAGCGCGGGCTGGTCGCACCGAGGCTGTAGTTGATGCTGTTGCGGGTGTGGAAATCGAGGGTGTTCTCGCCATGGTTCAGGCTCAGGTCCCAGGTCCAGCCGTTGTCGGTGTTGCCCTTGACCCCGGCCACCAGCGAACGGTCCTTGGAATACTGGTTGATCTCCGGCACGTAGCCATCCGGGTAGGTCTGCGCCAGCAGCGCGCTCTGCCCGCTGTGGTTGCGTGAGCGGTAGAACGCGAACGAGGTGATGTCGCGGTTGCTCAGCAGCGCGCTGGCGTAGCCGGTCACGTGGTCGCTGAAGTCGAAGCTGGCGTTGGCCGATGCCGCAGTCGCATCCACGCGCGGGTCGCCGACGATGAAGGTCTTCTGGCCGATGCTCGGGAAGTTACCGGTGTTCGGCGTGGTGCCGCGGTACGGGCCGGCGCGGTTGCTTTCGTCCTGCTGGCTGATCTGGCCGGCCACGTGCACGCGGCCACGGCCGTTGCCGAACTCGACGCCGGTATCGCCGGAGAGCTGGTACTTGTTGCCGTCACCGGCCGAGTACTGGCCGTAGTCCACCGCCAGGCTGCCGCCACTGCCGCTGCCCTTGAGCACGATGTTGATGACGCCTGCAATGGCGTCCGAGCCGTACTGCGCCGACGCACCGTCACGCAGCACTTCCACGCGCTCGATGGCGGCGATCGGAATCGCGTTGATGTCCACGGCGGACGAGCCACGGCCGATGCTGCCGTTGACGTTGATCATCGCCGAGGTATGGCGGCGCTTGCCGTTGACCAGCACCAGCACCTGGTCGGGTGACAGGCCGCGCAGCTGCGCCGGGCGCACGCCGCTGGTGCCATCGGTCAGGGCCGGGCGCGGGAAGTTCAGCGAGGGCAGCGCGCGCGACAGCGCGGTGGCCAGTTCACTGGTGCCGGTGGACTGCAGGGCTTCGGGGGTGATGATGTCGATCGGCGACTGCGATTCGGCGACCGTGCGGTCGGCCACGCGGGTGCCGGTGACGATCACCGTGTCCAGGGTGTTGGCGGCGGTGCCGGCCTGCTGGGCAGCGGCAACGAACGGAGAGCCACCGAGTGCGACAGCGACGGCGGCGGCGATCAGGCTGGTCTTGCGGGTCATCGGGATGGGGCTCCGGTTGGCGGGGGCGGCACCGGAATCGACATCACGGGGGTGAGGCGGACGGCGGTTGTTGCGGTGCGCAAAGCAGGAATTAACGGGATATTCAGTGGCTGTCAAATGCCGGTCATCGGGAAAAACGTTGCAGAAGCAACCATTTAGCCCGGATCGGAGCTTGCGGGGAGGGGCCCGGGAGGCGCGCGGCGAGGACGTGGGAGAGAGAAACGCCGGCCGCTGCGCATCCCAGGGCGCGTCAAGTATTCGTTAACGCTAGAATTGCGTCGCAGGAACAGTGCTCACCAGCACATTCCATTCGGTTATATGGACGCCTCCCCCGATGATCTCCCTTCGTAATTTCGCCTTGCGCCGCGGCGAGCGGCTGCTGTTGTCCAATGTCGACCTGACCCTGCACGCCGGTTACCGGGTGGGTGTGGTCGGCCGCAACGGTGCTGGCAAGTCCAGCCTGTTCGCGGCGGTGAAGGGCGAGCTGGAGGCGGACAAGGGCGATGTCGATCTGCCCGGCAAGGTGCGCATCGCCAGCGTTGCCCAGGAAACCCCGTCGCTGCCCGACCCGGCGCTGAGCTTCGTGCTGGGCGGCGACATCGAAGTGGCCGCGGTGCTGGCCGCCGAGGCCGAGGCCACCGCCCGTGAAGACTGGGAAGCGGTGGCCGAAGCCCACACGAAGATGGCCGAGCTCAATGCCTACGACGCCGAAGCGCGCGCCGGCAAGCTGCTGCATGGCCTCGGCTTCCCGGCCGAGACCCACCATCGCGCGGTGTCCTCGTTCTCCGGCGGCTGGCGCGTGCGCCTGAACCTGGCCCGCGCGCTGATGATGCCCAGTGACCTGCTGCTGCTGGACGAACCGACCAACCACCTGGATCTGGACGCGGTGTATTGGCTGGAGCAGTGGCTGCTGAAGTACCCGGGCACCCTGCTGCTGATCTCGCATGACCGCGAGTTCCTCGACAACGTGGCCACCCACACCCTGCACCTGCACGGTGGCGGCGCCAAGCTCTACCCGGGCGGCTACACCGACTTCGAGCGCCAGCGCGCCGAACAGCTGCGCCAGCAGCAGATCGCGCACGAGAAGGAACAGGCCGAGCGCGCCCACCTGCAGAGCTTCATCGACCGCTTCAAGGCGCAGGCCAGCAAGGCCGCGCAGGCGCAGAGCCGCATGAAGCGCCTGGCCAAGCTGGCCGGTACCGAAGCGGTGCGTGCCGAGCGCGAGTTCCGCATCGAATTCGCGCCGCCGGCCAAGCTGCCGTTCTCATTGATTCGCCTGAACCACGTCGAGGCCGGTTACGGCAAGGATGCGGTGATCCTGCACAACGTCGGCTTCGGCCTGGAAGCGGGCCAGCGCATCGGCCTGCTCGGCCCGAACGGTGCGGGTAAAACCACCCTGGTGAAGACCCTGGTGGGCGAACTGGCACCGATCGTGGGCGAGCGAATGGCGCATCCCGATCTGAAGATCGGCTACTTCGCCCAGCACACGGTGGAGTCGCTGCACGAAGGCCAGTCGCCGATGGAGCACTTCCGCGAAATCGCCCCGGATGCGCCGAACCAGTCGTTCCGCGATTTCCTTGGCAAGTGGAATTTCCCGGGCGACCGCGCGTTCGAGCCGGTCGATGGTTTCTCCGGTGGCGAGCGTGCGCGCCTGGCGCTGGCGCTGATCGCCTGGCAGCAGCCGAACGTGCTGCTGCTGGACGAACCGACCAACCACCTTGACCTGGAAATGCGCGAAGCGCTGGCCGAAGCACTGGCCACCTTCGAAGGCGCGATCGTGATGGTCTCGCACGACCGCCACCTGATCGGCCTGGTCTGCGATACCTATTGGCGCGTGGCTGATGGCGTGGTCGAGCCGTTCGACGGCGATCTGGATGCCTACGCCGCGTGGCTGCGTACCCGCCCGCAGGCACAGGGCACCAAGGCCCGCATGGAGCAGGTGGAAGAGCCGGTGGTGGTCAAGACCGCGCCGGTGGCGCAGGTGGTGCAGAAAAAGCCGGTGAACCCGCACAAGCTGGCCGCCGCCGAGGCCAAGGTAGCCGAGCTGGAAGGCGCGCTGGCCGAGCTGGACCGCCAGTTGGCCGACCCGGCCAACTACGCCGATGCCACCCGCATGGCGGTGATCGGCCGTGACCGCGAAACCGCCGCCGCCCAGCTGGAAAAAGCTGAGGCAGCGTGGATGGAACGACAGCGC
>NZ_JAOCEW010000027.1:0-70460 GCF_029841665.1 Stenotrophomonas sp. GD03819 | reverse complement strand
TGCAAGCCCACACCGCCCCGCCAAGCCCAACATCCCGACCGCTGCTTTGGCTGTTGCCGTTGCTCTGGCTTTGCAGCGGGTCCCGGGCCGCAGGCCCGGGCAACGAACCCCTACCGGTCGTCGTGCAGGGTGCCGCCCGGCAGGAACACCCACGTGCGGGTGACCTGCAGGATGTCGATCTCGTCTTCGGTCTTCGGCAACGGCGGGAACGGCTGGGCCAGCTTCACCACCCGCAGTGCCGCCTCATCCAGCAGCGGCGTCCCGCTCGAACGCAGGATCCGGCTGCTCTCCACGCTGCCATCGCGGCGCACCCCCACGCTGATCACCACCTGGCCACCGAGGCGGCGCTGCCGGGCCTCGTCCGGGTAATTCAGATTGCCTACGCGCTCGGCGCGGTCGACCCAGGCACGCAGGTAATTGGCATAGGCATATTCGCGCGTGCTGGCCGACACGAACTTGCGGTTCGGGCGCTTGGCGTACTGCGCCGAGCGCAGATGCACTTCGGCAGCCAACCGCGCCATCTCCACATCGCGCTGCTCGCGCGCGCTCAGCGGTGCGTCCGGTTCGGGCTGATCCGGCGTGGGGCGGGACTGTGCCTGCGCCACCACCTCTTCGCCATTGCGGCTGCTGACCACCCGTGCCTGCGGCGGCGGAACCGGCGCGGCCGATTGCTGCTGCTGCGGCACCGGGCTCAGCCCGGACTGGGCCTGTGGGACGATGCCGGCCTGGTTGTCGCGTGGACGCTGTGCGCGGTCGTGCTCGCCACCGCCTTCCTGGTTGGCCGCGGCCAGGAAATCAGCCTGCTTCGGCGTCAGCGCGGTGCGGGTCTGGCTGAAGATCACTTCCAGCGTCGGCACCAGCGGTGCATCGCCCTTCACGGCAAAGCCCACGCCCAGGATCAGCAGGGCGTGGACCAGCACAGACAGCGCGATGGTCGCCCCCAGCCGTTGCGCTTCGCGCGGCGGCGGGGGCAGGACGGCAGGTGCGGACGGCATCAGCGCAGGCCGGCCTCGAGTGCGTCGAACAGGGTGCCGGCAATGTTCAGGCCGTACTGCGCGTCCAGTTCGCGCACGCAGGTCGGGCTGGTCACGTTGACCTCGGTCAGGTAATCACCGATCACGTCCAGGCCGACGAAGCGCATGCCGCGACGCTTCATCTCCGGGCCCACCTGGGCGGCGATCCAGCGGTCGCGCTCGCTCAGCGGGCGGCCTTCACCGCGGCCGCCGGCGGCGAGGTTGCCGCGGAATTCGTCGCCCTGTGGGATGCGCGCCAGGCAGTAGTCGACCGGTTCGCCATCGACCAGCAGGATGCGCTTGTCGCCGGCGGTGATGTCGGGAATGAACTTCTGCGCCAGCGCCATCCTGTGGCCGCCGTCGGTCAGCGTTTCCAGAATCACGTTCAGGTTCGGATCGCCCTGGCCGCTGCGGAAGATCGAGCGGCCGCCCATGCCGTCCAGCGGCTTCAGCACGGCCTGGCCATGCTCCAGCGCGAAGGCCTTCAACGCCTTGGCGTCGCGGCTGACCAGGGTCGGCGGGCAGCACTGCGGGAACAGCAGGGCGGCCAGCTTCTCGTTGTAGTCGCGCAGGCCCTGCGGGTTGTTGACCACGCAGGCGCCGGCCGCTGCGGCCACGTCCAGCACCTGGGTGTCGTAGACGTATTCGGCGTCGACCGGCGGATCCTTGCGCATCAGCACGATCTGGCCGGGGCCGAATGCGGTGCGGCTGAATGCGCCCAGCTCATACCAGCCGGCCGGGTCATCGCGCACCTGCAGCGGCGCGGTCTGGGCCACCGCTACGCCGCCCTCCAGGGCCAGGCCGCCCGGGCGCACGTAGTGCAGGGCATGGCCGCGGCGCTGGGCTTCCAGCAGCATGGCGAAGGTGGTGTCCTTGGCGATCTTGATGTGGGCGATGGGGTCCATCACCACGATGACGTTCAACGGCATGGGCGCACCTGTCAGGCAAGGCGTTGATGGTAGCGGCAACGCCGCCCGCGCGCCTCCCCGCCGTACTGCAACGCAGCGTCCGCCCGGCGCCCGCGCACGCATTGCGAAACCCGTCACGTTCAGGAGGGTGCCATGCCCCGCGCCAAGGGGCGGCCTTGAAGCGGGCGCGGAAAGTGCGATATAGATACGCTTTCGTAGCGGCCCCCGCCAGAGATCGGGCCGTGCGCTTGGGGATAGGCAATGACTGAAAACACGACTGCGGGCGGGGAACTCGCAGGACTCCGGGTGATGGTCATCGATGATTCGAAGACCATCCGCAGGACTGCGGAAACGCTGCTCAAGCGCGAAGGCTGCGAGGTGGTCACCGCCACCGACGGCTTCGAAGCGCTTGCGAAGATCGCAGACCAGCAACCGCAGATCATCTTCGTCGACATCATGATGCCGCGCCTGGATGGGTACCAGACCTGTGCGCTGATCAAGGGCAACCAGCTGTTCAAGGCGACCCCGGTCATCATGCTCTCGTCCAAGGATGGCCTGTTCGACAAGGCGCGGGGACGCATCGTCGGCTCGGAGCAATACCTGACGAAGCCTTTCACGCGTGAAGAACTGCTGGGTGCCATCCGCACATACGTCAACGCCTGACCAGGGGGGAAAGGCACAATGGCTCGTATCGTTCTGATCGAGGATTCACCGACCGACCGTGCGGTGTTCACCCAGTGGCTGCGCCGTGCCGGCCACGAGGTGCTGGAAGCGGACAACGCCGAGGATGGACTGCAGCTGGTCCGCGACCAGGTGCCGCAGCTGGTGCTGATGGACGTGGTCCTGCCTGGCATGAGCGGCTTCCAGGCCACCCGCGCGATGGCCCGTGATGCAGCGATCAAGCACATCCCGGTGATCATCGTCAGCACCAAGGCGATGGAAACCGACAAGGCCTGGGGCCTGCGCCAGGGCGCGGCCGACTACATCGTCAAGCCGCCGCGCGAGGATGAACTGATCGCGCGGATCAACGAGCTGGTGGCCTGATGCGCTCGCCCTTCGACATCCTCGAAGCCTACGAACGGCGCAGCCTGGCCCACGCGGTGCAGCTGCCCGAGCGGCAGTTCGCGCAGGACCTCTGGCGTGGCGTGGGTTACCGCGTCGGCCAGCGCCGGCTGGTGTCCGATTTCCGCGAGGTGGTGGAAATCGTGCCGATGCCGCCGGTCACCCCGGTACCGTGCGCGCAGCCATGGCTGCTGGGCGTGGGCAACCTGCGCGGCAACCTGTTCCCGGTGGTCGACCTGAAGTACTTCCTGGAAGGCACGCGTACCGTGCAGCAGGAAGGCCAGCGCGTGCTGATCATGCGCCAGGCCGGCGGCGACGTCGCGCTGACCATCGATGAGCTGTTCGGCCAGCGCAGTTTCGAACTGGACCAGCAGATCGAAGCCGGCATGCTGGCCGAAGGGCGTTACGGCCACTTCGTCGATCGCGCCTTCCACGCCGACGGCCACGACTGGGGCGTGTTCTCGCTCTCGCTGCTGTCGCGTACCCCTGAATTCCGGCAAGCCGCGGCCTGAGGCCGGGCAACGCCCCCTGCATTGAAGATCGAGGTTGAACGATGAGTACTGCTTCGGACGCCACCAAGACCGGCAAGCTGCGGCTGGGCGGCAGCAACCTCTGGCTGTTCCTGCTGCTGGCATCGATGATCCTGTTCGGCGTCAACACCGGCGTCGCCACCTGGCAGGGCAGTCGCCTGGCCGATGCCGGGTCCAAGGCGGCCGACCTGCAGGTGCTGTCACAGCAGCTGGCCAACCAAGGCCGTGACGCGGTGGGCGGCAACGCGCAGGCGTTCACCGCCTTCAAGGCCACCCGCAACGCGATCGAACAGAACGTGTCGACCCTGCAGGGGCGCTACGGCAAGGAACCGGGCGTGTCCGGTGCGATCGCCACCCTGGGCGAAACCTGGGCGCCGCTGGGCAAGCAGGCCGGGCAGCTGGTCGCCAGTGAACCGGCGGTGCTGGCCCTGGCCGGCAACGCCAACAACTTCACCGGCGCCGTGCCGGGGCTACAGGCCCAGCTGAACGAGCTGGTGCGTGCGATGTCCGCTTCCGGCGCCCCGTCGTCGCAGGTGTACAGCGCCCTGCAGCAGGTGGTGGTGGCCGGCTCCATGGCCCGCCGCGTGACGGAAATGCGTGCCGGTGGCAGCGCCGCTGCCACCTCGGGGGATGCACTGGCCCGCGACATCACCGTGTTCTCGCAGGTGCTCGACGGCCTGCGCAACGGCAACGAGGAACTGGGCATCACCGCCGTGCGCGGTGCTGCCGCCGTGGCCGCGCTGGAGCAGTCGCAGCAGAAGTGGGAAGCGATGAAGCAGGACGCCGACGCGATCCTGGCCAGCTCGCGCCAGCTGTTCGCCGCGCAGTCGGCGGCCACCGCACTGGGCCAGGGTTCTGCGCACATGCTGGACGACAGCCGCAAGCTGTTCGAGGCGTTCTCCTCGTTCGGTTCGGTGTCCGATACCCGCCTGTTCCCGAATTTCTGGATTGGCGTGGTGTCCGGCGCGCTGTCGCTGATCGCGATCATCGGTTTCGTCTCCACCAACGTGCGCAGCCGTTCGCGCGAGCAGGAACTGCGCTACCAGACCCAGGTGGAGTTCAACAGCCGCAACCAGCAGGCGATCATGCGGCTGCTGGACGAAATTTCCTCGCTGGGTGAGGGCGACCTGACGGTGAAGGCCTCGGTGACCGAGGACATGACCGGCGCCATCGCCGACGCGATCAACTACGCCGTCGACGAGCTGCGCCACCTGGTGACCACCATCAACGACACCTCGGCCAAGGTCGCGCTGTCCACCCAGGAAACCCAGGCCACCGCCATGCAGCTGGCAGAGGCGGCGGGCCACCAGGCCAACCAGATCACTTCGGCGTCGGACCGCATCGGCGAAATCGCGGCGAGCATCGAACAGGTGTCGCGCAACTCGGCTGAGTCGGCCGACGTGGCACAGCGCTCGGTGGTGATCGCCGCCGAGGGTGCCGGCGTGGTGCGCGAGACCATCCAGGGCATGGACCAGATCCGCGACCAGATCCAGGAAACCTCCAAGCGTATCAAGCGCCTGGGCGAGTCGTCGCAGGAAATCGGCTCGATCGTGGAACTGATCAACGACATTTCCGAGCAGACCAACATCCTGGCGTTGAACGCGGCGGTGCAGGCGGCCTCGGCCGGTGAAGCCGGCCGTGGTTTCGCGGTCGTGGCGGACGAAGTGCAGCGCCTGGCAGAACGTACCTCCGGCGCGACCCGACGCATCGAGAACCTGGTGCAGGCCATCCAGGCCGACACCAATGAAGCGGTCACGTCGATGGAACAGACCACCGCCGAGGTGGTGTCCGGTGCACGCCTGGCCGAGGACGCTGGCACCGCGCTGACCGAAATCGAGCGCGTGTCCAATGCACTGAACACCCTCATCAAGAACATCTCCATCGCCGCCCAGCAGCAGTCGGCCGCGGCCTCGGACATCACCCGCACCATGGGCGTGATCCGGCAGATCACCGGCCAGACCTCGCAGGGTGCCGGGCAGACCGCCGAATCGATCGGCCACCTCGCGCAGCTGGCGGCCGACCTGCGTCGTTCGGTCGCCGACTTCAAGCTGCCGGCGTGACGCGGGCAGGGCGGCGAGCAAGGAACCAGTCGATGAAGCATTTCCATTCCCCACGCCAGAACTCGCGCGGCTTCCGCGCGGCGGCGAACGGAGCGCGTCCATGAGCAGTCTGCGCGATGCGATGAGCCACGCAGCGCTGGGTTGGGTCAAGCCTGAGCTGGACGAGACCCTGCGCCAGGTGCGCAACGAGGTCGAGTACTACGCGGAAGACCCGGCCGATGCCAGCCGCATGCGCATCTGCGCCGGCTACCTGCACCAGGTGCAGGGCACCCTGCGCATGGTCGAACTGTATGCCCCGGCGATGGTGGCCGAGGAGCTTGAACAGCTGGCCAATGCCATCGGCGCTGGGGGTGTGGCCGATCGGGATGAAGCCTGCGCGACCCTGATGCGTGGCAGCGTGCTGCTGCCCGACTACCTGGAGCGCCTGCAGAACGGGCATCGCGACATCCCGATCGTGCTGATGCCGCTGCTCAACGAGATCCGTGCCGCACGTGGCGAAGAAGGCGTGCATGACAGCGTACTGCTGGCATTCGCACCGGACAGCGTCACCGCCACCGAGGCCGAGCTGGACCATGCCCGCGGCAGTCTGAGCGGGCGCAACCGCGAGCTGCTCGATACCGTGGGCAGCGCAGTGAAGGAAGAACTGCTGCGCATCAAGGATGCGCTGGACCTGCACCTGCGTACCGGCGGTGCGCCGGAGCAGCTGCAGACCCAGGCCGACGAGCTCGGTGCGGTGGCCGATACGCTGGGCATGATGGGCCTGGGCGTTGCCCGCGGCGTGGTCGTGCAGCAGCGTGATGCACTGCGTGGCGTGGTCGAAGGGCGCCAGCAGATCGACGAGAACCTGCTGCTGGATATCGCCGGGGCACTGCTGTACGTGGATGCCTCGCTGGATGACCAGGTTGCTCATCTGGGCGCCGGCGGCAGTGGCGAGGACGATCCGAGCGCGGTGGAGAACCGCCGCACGGTTGAGGTGCTGGCGCATGAGGCCATCGCCAACTTCGCCGCCGCGCGCGAGCACTTCGTCGCGTTCATTGAAACCAGCTGGAACCATGCCGAGCTGCAGGACGTGCCGCGCCTGCTGGGCGATGTCTCCGGCGCGCTGCGCATGCTGGATCTGGGCACGGCTGCCGATTACCTGCGCGGTGTGCAGCAGTACATCGAAGCCGAGCTGATCGGTCGCCAGCGCGTGCCCAGTGGCCGTCAGCTGGACACCCTGGCCGATGCCATGGCCAGCCTGGAGTACTACCTCGAAGCACTGCGCGACCGCCGCCCGGGCCGCGAGGACATTCTCGACATCACCCGCAGCAGCCTTGAAGCGCTGCGCTACTGGCCGTTGCCGGATCGCAACGCGGTGGAACCGGTTGCCGCCGCGCCGATTCCGTTCGCATCGCTGCTGATCGAACGCGAGCCGGTCGCGCTGCAGGCCGAGCCGTTGCAGCCGGAGCGCATCGAGATTCCGGTGCAGCCGGCCGCGCCCGCCGCCGGCACTGTGCCGGTGCCGCTGCCGGACTTTACCTTTGATCCGCCACCGGCCACGCCTGCACCGGAGGTGGTGGACAACAGCCTGATGTTCGGTGCGCTGGGGACCGTTGCATCCGCACCGCTGTCGCTGCAGGATGACGCAGATGCGCCCTTGGTCTTCGCCGCCTCCAGCGCGCCTGCACCCGACGTGCCGCAATGGGATCTCGCACCGTTCCATTCCGACTCCGATCCGGCCGCGAGTGCCGAAGACGAGCGCAGTCCGACCTTCGCCAGCTTCGACCCGGTCAGTTTCGAACGGGTCGAAACCGGAGTGGGATCGGCGCCGCAGTGGACACTGTCGGAGGCAGCGCCGCCGGCAGTGGCCGATGCGGCCGTGATGGCTGTCGAGGGCGACGCCGACGCCTCGGTGCCCTTCGACACCGCTGGTTTTGCCGCGCCGGTGTTCGACCCGGTCGCTGCCGAGCACGATGCGGTTGCCGCCGGCGAGGACGTGGTATTCCGTTTCGACGGCGATGCACTGGACAATGCCGACGACGTGCTGTCGCTGCACGCGATGGAGACGCTGTCGCTGGACGACGACGCCGGATTGCATCCGTCGCTGGAGATCGTCGATGCCGCCACGCCCCTGCGGGTAGACGAAAGCCCTGTGGTTGCCGGAGTGGACGCCGTTCCGGCGGGTGTGCCGGAGGACGTGCCCGCGCCGATGACCGAGATGCTGACGCCGGCCTCCGGTGCACCGGCACCGGCGGTGTCGGTGATTGATATCGACACCATCGCACCCATCGATTTCAGCGAAGCCGACGCGCAGTTCTTTGCCGAGCTGAGCGCTGCGGCGGCCGACTTCAATCCGCAGGCCATGGCGGCTCCGCCCGCTGCGGACATCCCGGTCGTGGCTGGGACCGAGGCCGGCTTCGAGGCCGGCTTCGACGACGATGCCGAGAACATCGACGAGGACATCCGCGAGGTGTTCCTGGAAGAGTTCGACGACGAGCTGACCAACCTTGGCACGCTGCTGCCGGCATGGCGTGTGCAGCTGGACAACATGGACCGGCTGCGGCCGATCCGGCGCATCTTCCACACCCTCAAGGGCAGTGGCCGCCTGGTGGGGGCGCGCACCCTGGGCGAGTTCGCCTGGAAGATCGAAGGCATGCTCAACCGCGTGCTTGATGGCAGTCGCCCGGCCACTCCGGCCGTGCTGGCGATGGTCGATAACGCACATGCCGCGCTGCCGCAGCTGAACGCCGCGCTGCGCCATGGCCAGCGCATCAGCGTGGACCTGCAGGCGATGCAGGCCATCGCCGATCGTGTCGGCGCCGGTGAGGAAACCTATTACGTGCCGCTGCCGGTAGCGGCCGCACCGGTGGCCGAGGCCGAAGGCGAGGACGAGATCAGCCGCATCCTGGCGGCCGAAGCCATCGCGTCGGTGCAGGACGAAGCCGAGCCGGTGCCCGAGGCCGTGGGCACGCCAGCCAACATCGACAGCGTGCTGCGCGAGATCCTCGAAGCCGAAGTGGAAGTCCACCAGGCCACCCTGCAGGATTGGCTGCGCTCGGCGCAGCAGGCACCGCAGCCGGTCAGCGACGCGCTGCTGCGCGCAGTGCACACCATGAACGGCGCCTTCGCGATGACCGAAGTGCCGGAAATCACGGCGGTTACCGGCGGTGCCGAGTCCTACATCAAGCGCGCGCTGGCCGCCGACGTGGTGCCTGGCGACGAAGGCGTTGCCGCACTGGATGCGACTGCGCAGGCGATCACCGCGACCATGGAGGCGCTGCAGGCCGAACAGCCGCGCATTGTTTCGCAGGGCGCGTTGGTGCAGCGGCTGCAGGCGTTGGCCGGCGAGCTGCCGGAAGCACGCTGGCCGCTGTTCGCGCTGGAAGACGAGGATGAGGAGGGCGTCGAGCTGGCGGCTGATGTCGAGCCGGCATCCGAAGCCGAAGCGCCGCTGGCTGGGCTGGACGCGCTGGACGAAACCGGCATGCCGTCCGCTTTCGATGCGGAGCCCGATCTCATTGCCGAGCCGCAACTGCTTGCCGAAGATGCGCTGGAACCGGTTCCAGCTGCAGCCGAGCCGCAGCCGCTGGATGTCGCGGCCGACAGCGGCCTGGACGTGGGCGAGCTGACCGCCAGCGACGATCTTTCGCGTTACTTCGACGCCGGCTGGGCGTCGGTGCCAGGCGAAGATGAACCTGCCGTGGCGGACATCGGCACGATTGAATCGATCCAGCCGGTCGAGAGTGCGCCTGTTGTCGAAGTGGCCGACGCAGATGCCGTGCCCACGATCGCGACGGTCGAAGACGCTGATCTGACCATGGCCGACGATCTGTCGCCGTACCTCGACGCCAGTGCGCTGCCGGTGGATGACCGTGACGCGGAAGAGCTGCCGGTGTCTGCGGATGTTGACGCGATCGACCTGAATACGTCGCTGTCATTTGATTCGGGCCGTGGCGATGACCGCGTCATTGACGACGCTGCTGCACTGCCACTCGACAGCGGGCTGTCGAGCCTGCAGGATGAAATGGCTGTGCCGGGTTTTGCAGAACCGGTCACGCTGGCAGCCGCGCTCGAGGCCGGCCTGCACGTGATCGAGGAAGAGCAGACCCTGGACGACGACGGGCAATGGCCCGTGATCGGCCTCCAGGCCAGCGAACTCGCGCCGGGCGAGGCAGATGCCTTTGCCGAGGATGCGGACGTCGGCGGGGAGGCGGCGGTCGGTGAAGGAGAGAGCGCCGATCAGCCGTCCCCGGCGACGGTGATTGAGGAGATCACCGCGGAGTCCCCGCAGGGCAGCGCTGCTGCGGTGCGCTTCTTCGAGATGGAAGAGGCGCCGGGCCAGGGCATGGTTGAAGCCGATGCCGACGCCGATGCCGAGATTGCAGAGGCCGACGTCACGCCCCGTGCGCCGCACCTCGAGCAGGCGCCTGATGCGGCCGATGCCGAAGACGGCGCCGACGCACTTGACTTCAGCGTGTACGACCGCGAGCTGGTCGATATCTTTGTCGATGAAGGCAAGGACCTGCTCGACCACTGTGATGGCCTGATCAGCGAACTGCGCGATGCACCGCAGGATCGCGAGGTGCTGGCCGGCCTGCAGCGTGACCTGCACACCCTCAAGGGGGGCGCGCGCATGGCCGGCATCAACGCCATCGGCGATCTCGGCCACAGCATCGAATCGCTGCTGGAAGCCGTCGCCGCCGGTCGCACCGAGATCGAGCGCCGTGATGTGCAGCTGCTGGAGCGTGGCTTCGATCGCCTGCACCAGCTGCTCACCCGCACCGGTGATCATCGCGTGGTGGAACCGGCGCAGGACCTGGTCGACGCGTTCGAAGTGCGTACCACCACCGATATCGCTGCGGCAGCGGCGGCCAACGTGGCGAGCGTCGCAGAAACCGACTCGGCACCGGTCGCCAGCCCGGCTCCGGCACTGCTCGATGCGCCGTTGTCGGCACCGCTGCCGGCAGAAGGCGTGGTCGATGAAGATCCGCTGGCGCGTCCGCAGCAGGAGCAGGTGCGCGTGCGCGCCGACCTGCTCGACCGCCTGGTCAACCATGCCGGTGAAGTGGCGATCTACCGCTCGCGGCTTGAACAGCAGCTCGGTGCCTTCCGTGGTGCCATGGGCGAACTGGAGCGCACCAATGCGCGACTGCGCGACCAGCTGCGCCGACTCGACCTGGAAACCGAGGCGCAGATCGTCGCCCGCTACCAGCGCGAACAGGACCAGGCCGACCAGAAATTCGATCCGCTGGAACTGGACCGCTTCTCCACCCTGCAGCAGCTCAGCCGTGCGCTGAACGAGTCGGCGGCCGACCTGGGGGGCCTGCAGGGCGTGCTTGACGATCTGTCGCGCCAGTACGATTCGCTGCTGCAGCAGCAATCGCGCGTCAGCTCCGAGCTGCAGGATGGCCTGATGCGCGCGCGCATGGTGCCGTTCGACGGCCTGGTGCCGCGCCTGCGCCGCGTGGTCCGCCAGTCCGGCATGGATACCGGCAAGCAGGTCCACCTGACCCTGGAAGGTACCCACGGCGAACTGGACCGCAACGTCCTCGACCGCATGGTCGCGCCGCTGGAACACATGCTGCGCAACTCCGTGGCCCATGGCCTGGAGGCGCCGGAGCAGCGCCGCGCCGCCGGCAAGCCGGAGGAGGGCGAGATCGCCATCCGCCTGCACCGCGAAGGTTCGGAAATCGTGCTGGAAGTGGCCGATGACGGCGCCGGCCTGGATCGCGAAGCGATCCGCCGCCGCGCCATCGACCGCGGCCTGCTGGCCGCCGATGCGCAGCCGAACGAGCAGGAGCTGGACAACCTGATCTTCGCGTCCGGCTTCACCACCGCCGATCAGGTCAGCCAGCTGGCCGGCCGCGGCGTGGGCATGGACGTGGTGCGCAACGAAGTGCGCCAGCTCGGCGGTTCGGTCGACATCCAGTCGGTGCGGGGCCAGGGCGTGCGCTTCACCCTGCGCCTGCCGCAGACGCTGGCCGTCACCCAGGCGGTGTTCGTGCAGATCGGCGAAACCACCTTTGCGGTGCCGGTCGCCTCGGTCAGTGGCATCGGCCGCCTGTCGCGTGAGCGTTTCGAAGCGGCCGACAGCAGCTATCGCTACAGCGGCGAGGACTATCCGCTGTACGACCTCGGCAGCCTGGTCGGGCAGGCTCCGGCGCGTGCCGACGGCCAGGACCAGGTGCCGCTGCTGCTGGTCCGCGCCGGCGACCTGCGTGCCGCCGTGGCGATCGACCAGGTGCTGGGCAACCGCGAAATCGTGGTCAAGCCGGTCGGCTTGCAGATCGCATCGGTGCCGGGCATCTACGGCGCGACCATCACCGGCGATGGCCGAGTGGTGGTGATCCTGGACGTGGCGCCGCTGGTGCGCCGCTTCCTCGCCAATCCGACACTGCCGGTACTGGCCAATGCGCCGCGCCAGGAGCGCCAGGTGCCGCTGGTGATGGTGGTGGACGACTCCCTGACCATGCGCAAGGTCACCGGCCGCATCCTCGAACGCCACAATTTCGAGGTCAGCGTTGCCCGCGACGGCGTGGAGGCGCTGGAACGCCTGGAAGAGCGCGTGCCGGACCTGATGCTGCTGGATATCGAGATGCCGCGCATGGATGGCTACGAGCTGGCCACCGCGATGCGCGCCGACCCGCGCTACAAGGATGTGCCGATCGTGATGATCACCTCGCGCAGCGGCGACAAGCACCGCCAGCGCGCCTTCGAGATCGGTGTCCAGCGTTACCTGGGCAAGCCGTACCAGGAACTGGACCTGATGCGTAACGTGTACGACCTGCTGGGGATCGCCCGTGTCCGTGAGTGAAACCCAAACGGCTCCGGCCGTTGCCCTGCTGGCCCGCCCCGGCGCGGCGCGTGAGCGCCTGCGCGAGGCGTTGTCGCACGCCGATGTACAGCTGGTGCTGGAAGATGATCCCAATACGCTGGAGGTGCGGGTCCTGCAGGAGGCGCGCCCGCAGTTCGTGGTGATCGCGCTGGAGGCCGCCATCGAGGATGCATTGGAGCGCCTGGAAGCGGTGCTGTCCGCACCGGGCCTGACCCTGGTCATCGACGAGGCCGAGCTGGCCGCACGTCGTGATGGCTGGGAGGCTCAGCGCTGGGGCCGTCATCTGGCCGCCAAGCTGCATGGCCACCAGCAGGTGTTGCCGCCGGGGGCCGAAGAAGAACCCGGCCTGCAGCTGGAGCCGGGCCACCCGGCACCACCGCCGGCGCCGCAGGAAGAAGCGTTGCAGCCGCACCTGGACCAGGCATTGAGCTGGGCCGACGAGGTCCCTGCTGACAGCCTGTACTCGCCGCCCGCGCAGCTGCACGAACCGATCGCGCTGGAACAGGCGCTGGCGGCGTTGCAGCCGGTCGTGCCCGAGCCGCTGGAGCCGCCCGCACTGCCATCGCTGGCAGAGACCGCGCCCGCAGCAGCGCCCCTGCCGCCGGTCTCCTTCGACCACACCGCCTGGTCCCTGGTCGAAGACGGGGCCGATGCCCCGGCCGCCGCTCCGCACCACGCTGCCGTGGAGGCATCGCTGCCTTCCTTCGATACCGGTCATCTGAGCCTGGTCGACCTGGATGCCGCAGCGCCCGTGGGCGCACGCGCCCGATCGCTGCTGGTGCTGGCCGGCATCGGTGGCCCGGACGCGTTGCGTCGCCTGCTCGGCGCGCTGCCGTCTTCGCTGAGCGTGCCGGTCCTGGTGCACATGCGCCTGGATGGCGGACGCTACGGCAACCTGGTCAAGCAGATGGCACGCGTGTCGCCGTTGCCGGTGCAGCTGGCCGAAGCCGGCCAGCGTGCAACACCCGGTGAAGTGCACGTGCTGGCCGATGACATTGGCGTGCAGGCAGCCAGTGACGGCCTGCATTTCGTCAGCGACGCGCAGGGTATTTCGATTGCCGCGCTGCCGGCTGACCACACTGCGCTGGTCCTGCTCAGCGGTGCCGATCTTGCGCATGTTGGTCCGGCGCTGGATCTGGCCGCCGCCGGCGCCTGGGTGGCCGGGCAGGTCGGCGAGGGCTGCTATGACCCTGCCGCAGCCACGGCGGTGGTCGCCGCTGGCATGGTGGCGGGTGAGCCACAGGAACTGGCGCAGGCCATCGCCTCGCGCTGGGGCTCGGAAGACGATAACGGAGAGGCACCATGAGCTACGCCAGCAATGACGAAATCCGCGGCGTCCTGATCCAGGCCGGCAACGAGCGCGTACTGCTGCCCAATGCCACCGTGGCCGAAATGATGTCGCGCGTGCCGGTGCAGCCGGTCTCCGATGCGCCGCGCTGGCTGGTTGGCGAAATCGGCTGGCACGGCTGGCAGGTGCCGCTGGTGTCGTTCGCACGCCTTTCGGGGCTGGGCGAAGAGGCGGTGGCCGGCCACAACAAAGTGGTGGTGCTGAAGGCCCTGAGCGGCAACGCGCAGCGCCCCTACTATGCGCTGCTGACGCAGAATTTCCCGCAGCTGATCTCGGTGCCGCGCGACGGCCTGCTGGCCGACGCCTCCGAAGAAACCCTGCCGCAGATCGTGCACATGCGCGTGCTGCTGGGTGAGCAGAGCGCGCTGTTGCCGAACCTGGACGCACTGGAAGCCGCCCTGGATTCACTGGCGGCCTGATCTACCAAACGGTAGTGCCGGCTGCCGACCGGCACCGAGCCGAGCATGGCTCGGCTCTACAAGGAAACTGCAATCTGGCGCGGGCACTGTAGAGCCGAGCCTGCGCTCGGCTGCTGCCCTGAACGCGCTGGTCGCGGTAGTGCCGGCCGCTGGCCGGCAACCTCATGATCCCGTGGATGCCGGCCAGCGGTCGGCACCACAACGAATCAGCCTTATCCCAGATCGCCCAACCGCGCCTGCAGTGCCGCGATCGCGGCCAGCCCCGCGGTTTCCGTGCGCAGGATGCGCGGGCCCAGCTGCAGCCCCTGGAAGCCTGCCGCCGCCAGTTGATCGCGGTCGCGCGGCGACCAGCCGCCTTCCGGGCCGATCGCGATCACGATGCCGCCTGCCGGAGCGGCCGCCAGCGTCGACAGGCGATGGGCACCCAGCGGGTCCAGCGTCAGCCGCAGCGTATCGGCCGGCAGCGTTGCCGCAGCCTGCGCCAGTGACAGTGGCGAGCCCACCTGCGGAATGCGCGCGCGCCCGGATTGGCCGCAGGCCGAGGTCACCACGTTGTTCCAGTGCGCCACGCGCTTCTCCGCTCGAGCTGCATCAAGCTTCACCTCAGTGCGCTCGGCGTTGACCGGAATGATCGCCGCCACGCCCAGTTCGGTGGCCTTCTGCAGGATCAGGTCCATCTTCTCGCCGCGCGCGATGCCCTGCAGCAGGGTGATCGCCAGTGGCGATTCATTCTTGATGGCCTGCACGGCGTCGATGCGTACCTGCACCTCGCGTTTGCCGGCCACCGTCAGCGTCGCGCTGTAGTCGTGGCCATCGCCGTTGAACAGGACGCAGGTATCGCCTTCGCGCAGGCGCATCACCCGCACCAGGTGGTTGGCCGTCTCTTCCGGCAGGGTCACGGTCTGGCCGCTGTGCAGCGCCAGGTCGATGGGGCAGCGGGTCACGCGCATGCAATCGCCTCGTCAATCGCCGCCAGTGTGGTATGTGCCAGCAGCTCCAGTTGTTCGTCGTCCACGCAGTAGGGTGGCATCCAGTACAGCACGTCGCCTAGCGGGCGCAGCACCACGCCGCGCTTCAAGGCGGCCTTGTAGGCGTGCAGGCCCAGCCGCATGGCCGGGTCGAACGGCGTGCGCTTGTTACCGTCGCGCGACAGCTCGAAGGCCACCACCATGCCGGCCTGGCGCACGTCGGCCACGTGCGGATGGTCGTTGAACGGTGCCGCCAGCGTACCCATCACGGAAGCGATGCTGCGGTTGCGGGCGATCACATCGTCGTCGCGGAAGATGTCCAGCGTCGCCAGCGCGGCCGCGCAGGCCAGCGGGTTGCCGGTGTAGCTGTGCGAGTGCAGGAACGCGCGCTCGCGCGAGTCGTCAAGGAAGGCGTCGTACAGCGCCTGCGTGGCCAGCACCGCGGCCAGCGGCAGGAAGCCGCCGGTCAGGCCCTTGGACAGGCACATCAGGTCCGGCATCACCCCGGCCTGTTCGCAGGCGAACAGGGTGCCGGTGCGGCCGAAGCCGGTGGCGATCTCGTCGGCGATCATGAACGCGCCATGCGCATCACACAGTTCGCGCACGCGCTGCAGGTACACCGGATCGTGCATGCGCATGCCGCCGGCACACTGCAGGCGCGGTTCCAGGATCACCGCGCAGATCTCGCCCGGATGCTGGTCGAACAGGGTGGCCAGGCCGTCGGCAGCCTGCCGCGCGCGGTCGGCCGCGCTCTGGCCGGGTTCGGCCAGGTAGGCATCGGGCGACGGCGCGAACAGCGCTTCGGCCAGCAGCGGCGCATAGACGCGGCGATACAGCGGGATGTCACCCAGCGCCAGCGCGCCCAGGGTCTCGCCGTGGTAGCCGTTCTCCAGTGCGATGAAACGCGTACGCCGCGATTCCCCACGGTTCTGGAAATACTGGAAGGCCATCTTCAGGGCCACTTCCACGCCGGCCGAGCCGTTGTCGGCGTAGAACACCTTGGCCAACGGCTCGCGGCCGGGCTGGCGTGGCGCCAGCGCCAGCAGGCGTTCGGCCAGGGTAATGGCCGGCTCATGGCCGAAGCCGGCCAGCATCACCTGTTCCAGCTGCGTCGCCTGGGCGGCGATGGCGCCACCGATGCGCGGTTCGGCATGGCCGAACAGGTTGGTCCACCAGCTGCTGACCGCATCCAGATAGCGGTTGCCATCGTGGTCGATCAGCCAGGCACCTTCGCCACGGGCGATCGGCACCAGCGGCAGGGTGTCCGGATGCTCGCGCATCTGCGTGCAGGGGTGCCACAGTACCTGCAGGTCGCGCTGCCGCCAATGGTGGGCCAGCGGGGAGGGGGTTGGGTCTGCTAGCATTTCGGGCTCATGAACATGTTGCTGCCTGCACATTCTATCGGCCCCGGCGCAGGCGCCGGCCGCCGCGGAGATTCCGCATGAACGATGACCGCGCCGGCCGTCGCTTGCCGATCATCCATCGGATCACCGATGAGGAGAACGGTCCCTTCCAGCGCCAGCACCTGGACCTGGAGTTCTCCAACGGCGAACGCCGCCGCTTCGAGCGCCTGGTCAGCCGTGGCCATGGTGCGGTGGTGGTGGTGCCGATGCTCGACGACGAGACCGTGCTGCTGGTACGTGAATACGCCGCAGGCATGCACCGCTACGAACTGGGCCTGGTCAAGGGCCGGATCGATGCCGGCGAGACTCCCGAGCAGGCTGCGGACCGCGAACTGAAGGAAGAGGCCGGTTACGGTGCGCGCCGGGTCGACGTGCTGCGCGCAATGACCCTTGCCCCGACCTATATGAGCCACCAGTCGTGGCTGGTGGTGGCGCGCGACCTGTACCCGGAAAAGCTGGCCGGCGACGAGCCGGAAGAACTGGAAGTTGTCCCGTGGAAGCTGGCCGAGCTGGACCAGCTGATGCTGCGTGAGGACTTCTCCGAGGGACGCTCGCTGGCGGCGCTGTTCATCGCCCGCCAGTGGCTGCAGGGATTGCGATGATCAAACTGACCACGGACCTGCGCGAGACCGCCATCGCCATCGCCCAGGAAGCCGGACAGGCCATCATGCAGGTCTATGCCGATGGCTTCGAGGTGCAGATCAAGGACGACAACAGCCCGGTCACCAGTGCCGACCTGGCGGCCAACCAGGTCATTGAACAGGGCCTGCAGCAGCTGACCCCGGACCTGCCGATCCTGTCCGAGGAATCGGCGCAGGTGGGCTGGGAGCAGCGCCGCCACTGGGGGGCCTACTGGCTGGTCGACCCGCTCGACGGCACCCGCGAGTTCGTCAAGCGCAACGGCGAGTTCAGCGTCAACATCGCGTTGATCTACCAGGGCGCACCGGCTTTCGGCGTGGTGCTGGCCCCGGTCACCGGCATCGTCTGGCATGCCATGCGCGGCGAGTTGGCCTATCGCCGGCAGGGCCTGCACGACACCGTGCTGCGCACCCGTACACCGGCCACCGCACCGTTGCGGGTTGCCGCCAGCCGTTCGCACCGCTCACCGGAGACCGAGGCGCTGCTGGCGAGGATGGGCCGCATCGAGACCATCGCGCAGGGCTCGTCGCTGAAATTCTGCCGGATCGCCGAAGGTGGCCTGGATGTCTATCCGCGGCTGGGTTCGACCTCCGAATGGGATACCGCTGCCGGCCAGTGCGTGCTGCACGCCGCCGGTGGTGCGGTACTGTCGGCCGCGACCGGCAAGCCGTTCCGCTACAACCGCCGCGAGACCCTGTTGAACGGCGATTTCATTGCCCTTGGTGATACCAGCCTGCCATGGCGTGACTGGTTGTCCGATTGACCCTGGAGGCCGCATGAGCGCGCACGACACCCCCACCACCGGCAGCGCCGCAAGCAACGAACTGGAGCGCCTGCTGGCGATCATGGCGCGCCTGCGCGATCCGCAGGGCGGCTGCCCGTGGGACCTGGAGCAGAACTTCGCGACCATCGCGCCGTACACCATCGAGGAAGCCTACGAGGTGGCCGATGCGATCGACCGCGGCGACCTCGACGACCTGTGCGACGAGCTGGGCGACCTGTTGCTGCAGGTGGTGTTCCATGCGCGCATGGCCGAAGAGCAGGGCAGCTTCGCCTTCGCAGACGTGGCCCGCGCGATCAGCGACAAGATGCAGCGCCGCCACCCGCACGTGTTCGCCGAGGTCAGTGTCGATGATGCCGACGGGGTAATGCGTAACTGGGAGGCGATCAAACGGGCCGAGCGCGCCGCCAAGGGCGAGCAGGACACCTCCGCGCTGGCCGGCATCTCGCGCGGCCTGCCGGAATGGCAGCGGGCAGTGAAGCTGCAGTCGCGCGCGGCCAAGGTCGGCTTCGACTGGCCGGGCCCGATGCCGGTGCTGGACAAGGCGGCCGAGGAACTGCAGGAGCTGCGCGAGGAGTTCGAGCGCGGCGATATCGCCGGCAACAAGGCGCGCCTGCAGGAAGAACTGGGCGACCTGCTGTTCGTCTGCGCCAACCTGGCGCGCCACGCCGATATCGATCTGGGTGCAGCGCTGCGCGGGGCCAACCACAAGTTCGAACGTCGCTTTCGTGCGATGGAAGCGCAGGCCGATGCGCAGGGTGGGGCGCTGGCTGCGATGGACCTGGAGGCGCAGGAAGCGCTCTGGCAGCACGCCAAGGCGGCGGAGAAGGCGTGAAGACACTCGGCCTGTTTCTGCTGACCGCGCTGGCCGAGATCGTCGGCTGCTACCTGCCGTGGCTTTGGCTGCGCAAGGGCGGCAGCATCTGGCTGCTGCTGCCGGCGGCCGCCAGCCTGGCCCTGTTTGCCTGGCTGTTGACCCTGCATCCGACCGCCAGTGGTCGGGTCTATGCCGCCTACGGTGGCGTCTACATCGGCACCGCGCTGTTCTGGCTGTGGCTGGTCGATGGCATCCGTCCCAGCCGCTGGGACCTGTTCGGCGCCGCGCTGTGCCTGGCCGGCATGGCGGTGATCATGTTCGGGCCGCGCACCTCATCGGTGTAGGTCCGGGCAAGGCGGTTCTGTAGAGCCGAGCCCACGCTCGGCTGCTCTTCTTTCCGACCGCGCTGGCACGCGCAAGCCGAGCATGGTTCGGTGCTGCAAGGCAGCGCAGCGCCCCCCGAAAGGCGCATGATGGGCCTGACCATGGCTCCGGAGCATGCGCATGTCCCGCTTCGCCAGCTTCCGCGAGTTCTATCCGTTCTACCTCAGCGAGCACCGCCATCCGGTGTCGCGCCGGCTGCACTTCGTCGGTAGCTGCGGGGTGCTGCTGCTGGTTGCGGCGGCGATCCTGCGCGGCCAACCCATCCTTGTGCTGGCCGCCCTGTTCTGCGGTTACAGCTTCGCCTGGGTCGGCCATTTCTTTTTCGAGAAGAACCGCCCGGCCACCTTCCAGCACCCGCTGTACTCGTTCATGGGCGACTGGGTGATGTTCGCCGACATCCTGCGCGGGCGCGTGCCCTGGTAGCTCCGCTGTGAATGCGGCCTTCACGCGCTATGCTGGGGCCTGGACGTCATCGATAAGGAAAGCAAGATGTTCCCGACCATGTTCTTTACCGTGGTACTGGCCTTCGTGGCCGTGGTGATCCTGTTCAAGGCGGTACGGATGGTGCCCCAGGGCTACGAATGGACCGTCGAGCGCTTCGGGCGCTACACGCATACCATGACCCCCGGCCTGCATTTCCTGATCCCGATCGTGTACGGGGTGGGGCGCAAGGTGAACATGATGGAGCAGGTGCTGGATGTGCCCAGCCAGGAAGTGATCACCAAGGACAACGCCGCCGTGCGCGTGGACGGCGTGGTGTTCTTCCAAGTACTGGATGCTGCCAAGGCCGCCTATGAGGTGGCCAACCTGGAAGTGGCGATGATCGCCCTGGTGCAGACCAACATCCGTACCGTGATCGGTTCGATGGACCTGGACGAATCGCTCAGCCAGCGCGAGGTGATCAATGCCCAGCTGCTGAGCGTGGTCGACCATGCCACCAATCCCTGGGGCGTGAAGGTCAACCGCATCGAGATCCGCGACATCCAGCCGCCGCGGGATCTGCTGGACGCGATGGCGCGGCAGATGAAGGCCGAGCGCGAAAAGCGCGCGCAGATCCTCGAGGCAGAGGGTTCACGCCAGTCGGAGATCCTGCGCGCCGATGGCGAAAAGCAGGCCACCGTGCTGGAGGCCGAAGGCCGCCGCGAAGCTGCGTTCCGTGATGCCGAGGCACGCGAGCGCCTGGCCGAGGCCGAAGCGATGGCGACTAAGGTGGTGTCGGCGGCGATTGCCGAGGGTGACGTGCAGGCGATCAACTACTTTGTTGCGCAGAAGTACGTGGAAGCGTTCAAGGAACTGGCCAGTTCGCCGAACCAGAAGCTGGTGCTGATGCCGATGGAGGCCAGTGGTGTGATCGGTTCGATCGCGGGCGTGGCCGAACTGGCGAAGCAGGCGCTGGCCAGCCAGGACAACAAGGCCGCCGGCAAGCGGCCGCCGCCGCTCGGAGGCTGACATGCGCTGGGAAGTCGTCGGTTGGGGCGCGTTGGCGCTGCTGCTGTTCGCGGCCGAAGCGCTGGCGCCGGGTGCGTTCATGCTGTGGATCGGCATTGGCGCGGCGGCGGTGTTCGTACTGGTTGCGGTGTTCAGTGACATTCCGCTGTTGTGGCAGGTGATCGCTTTCGTCCTGCTGAGTGTGGTCTCGATCCAGTGCTACCGGCGCTGGGGGCGGCCGCGGGCACGGCCCAGCGATGCGCCGTTGCTCAACCGCCGCGCCGAGCAGCTGGTCGGCCGGGAGGTGGTACTGCAGCAGGGCATCGTCGGTGGCCAGGGACGGGTCAGCATTGACGATGCGTCCTGGCAGGTGAGCGGTCCGGAGCTGCCTGCGGGCACGTGGGTGCGGGTGCGCAGCGTGCAGGGCACGGTGCTGGTGGTCGAGGACGCGGGCCGCCCCCTGTAGAGCCGAGTCCACGCTCGGCTCCCACACGAAGAGCAGCCGGGCATGGGCTCGGCTCTACAGCTCCGGCGCTGCGCTGCGGCACGCCTGCGGGCGACCGATCTGGGATAATGGGGATTCTTGTTTCCTCTGCTGCCGGACCCGGTCATGACCCAGAAGACGCTGCTCAACGATACCCACCGCGCCCTTGGCGCCAAGATGGTCGATTTCGGGGGTTGGGACATGCCCATCCACTACGGCTCGCAGCTGGACGAGCACCACCAGGTGCGTCGCGAGTCCGGTGTGTTCGACGTCAGCCACATGACGGTGGTCGACCTGCGCGGTGAGCAGGTCAAGCCGTTCCTGCGCCGCCTGCTGGCCAACTCGGTCGACAAGCTGAAGGTGACCGGCAAGGCGCTGTACTCGTGCATGCTGAACCCGCGCGGCGGCGTCATCGACGACCTGATCGTCTACTACCTGGGCGACGATTTCTTCCGCATGGTGGTCAATGCCTCCACCCGCGAGAAGGACCTGGCCTGGCTGCGCGAGCAGGCTGCGCCGTTCGGCGTCACCGTCGAGCAGCGCCCGGACCTGGCCATCCTGGCCGTGCAGGGACCGCAGGCGCGCGACATCGTGATCGGCCTGGCGCGTGATGCGGACCGTCAGGCGCTGACCAAGCTGGGCCGTTTCGCCGCCCTGCAGGTGCAGTCCGATGACGGCGTCGAACTGTTCGTCGCCCGTACCGGTTACACCGGCGAAGACGGTTTCGAGATCCTGCTGCCGCAGGACGCCGTGGTCGCGTTCTGGAACCGCCTGCTGGCGGCGGGCGTGAAGCCGGCCGGCCTCGGCGCACGCGACACGCTGCGCCTGGAAGCCGGCATGAACCTGTACGGCCAGGACATGGACGAAGAGATCAGCCCGTACGAAGCGGCGCTGGCCTGGACCGTGTCGCTGGACGAAGGCCGCGACTTCATCGGCCGCGACGTGCTGGAAGCGCAGAAGGCCGCCGGCACCGCACGCCAGATGATCGGCCTGGTGATGGACGAGAAGGGCGTGCTGCGCCACGGCCAGGCGGTGACCACCGCGGGCGGCCAGGGCGAGATCCTGTCCGGCACCTTCTCGCCGACCCTGGCCAAGGGCATCGCCTTCGCCCGCGTACCGGCCGGTGAACTCGGCGAGGTCACCGTCGACATCCGCGGCCGGCAGGTACCGGTACGCGTGGTCAAGTTCCCGTTCGTGCGCGAAGGCCAGGCCCAGCCCGGCGTGCTCGCCGACGCCTGATCCGAAACTGCCGATCGTCACTGACAGCAGTGGCGGCCGGTTGGTTACACTAGCCCCGTTTTTTCCACCCCTGCATATCTCTGGAGCAGTCCCATGAGCGAGATCCCCGGCGACCTCAAGTTCCTCAAGTCCCATGAGTGGGCCCGTGTCGAAGGCAATGGCCGTGTCACCGTCGGTATTTCCGACCACGCCCAAGGCCTGCTGGGTGACCTGGTCTACGTCGAACTGCCGGAAGTCGGTGCCGACGCCAAGGCTGGCGAGCAGATCGCCGTTGTCGAGTCGGTGAAGGCCGCCTCGGACGTCTACAGCCCGATCAGCGGCAAGGTCGTCGAGGTCAACTCGGCGCTGTCCGACAAGCCGGAAACCATCAATGAAGATGCCTACGGCGAAGGCTGGATGTTCGTGGTCGAACTGACCAACGCCGAAGAGCTCAACGAACTGCTGGATCCGGACGCGTATGCCGAAGCCCTGGAAAACGACGACCACTGAGTCGTCACTTCCGGGTTCTGGAACGGCCACCTTCGGGTGGCCGTTTTTGTTTTGGCGAGTGCGTCGGACTCATGACGGCGGGTTCGCTTTGCACCCTCGGCGTGGCATCAGCCGACAGACGAACGGTGCCGATCGGCGTGCGCAGTTTTGCGCAAATCCGCGTTTCCGCCCTGCGCCGAAGCGATCAGATGTGAAAACTTTTCGCCCCCCGTTGCGGCCCCGTTGTGCTGGCGTTGGCGACGGTGCCGGTGACCATCGGCGATGCACGTGCGCTGTTGTCCAGAACATGTGCCTATCTGCGCAGAGTGCTTATTTCAAGTGTTTTTTGTTCAGAGAGCGCATCGACGTCGTCGCATGCGACGCGCGTGCGCGCCGCTTCAATGGTCGTTGCAGGGCGCGCACGGCGGTGGCGCGGGCGGCGTCCGGGCTGGCGCGGATGTGAAAATTTTTCGCGGGGGTTGTTGACAGTAAAAAAAACCGTGATTAGGTTTCGCCTCAGCAGACCTTGCCTGCCCAACCGAGTGCGCAGAATCAATCGTCCGATGCGAAGCAGCCCCTTCAAGACCACCGCGACCCTGATGACGGTGGACATGGCCCCGCTTCCCCCGGAGAAATGCAAGGCAACTCCCGTTCCGATGTCCGCTCCGCCGATCGAGGCGGGCATTGCCGCATCCGTAACGGCGCGCCTGACGCGCCGGCGGTCCCCGCACGCAGCATCCGCGGGTTTGATCCAACTGGGCGTTTCAACTCCCTATCACTGACGAGGAGCCATCCCATGGCAACCAAGAAAGCTGCGAAGAAGAAGCCCGCCGCCAAGAAAGCGGTGAAGAAGGTCGCGAAGAAGGCTGCTGCCAAGAAGGCAGTGAAGAAGGTCGCGAAGAAGGCGACCGCCAAGAAGGCAGTGAAGAAGGCGGCGAAGAAGGTCGCCAAGAAGGCCACTGCGAAGAAGGCGGCGAAGAAGGTAGCCAAGAAGTCCACTGCCAAGAAGGCCGTCAAGAAGACCGCCAAGAAGGCCGTCAAGAAGGTAGCCAAGAAGGCCACCAAGAAGACTGCCAAGAAGGCAACGGCCCGCAAGCCGGCCAAGAAGGTCGCGAAGAAGGCGACTGCCAAGAAGGCCGTCAAGAAGACCGCCAAGAAGGCAGTAAAGAAGACCGCGAAGAAGGCCACCAAGAAGGCTGCCCCGAAGAAGGCAGCGAAGAAGGTTGCCAAGCGCAAGCCGGCCGCCCGCAAGAAGAAGGCCGCTCCGGTCGCTCTGCCGGCAACCCCGGCGCCGCTGATCTAAGTACTTCCCGATAGCCGTATCCTGAAACCCCCTTCCCTGGCTGCCCAGCGGGGAGGGGGTTTTTTTATGGAGCGGTTTGTAGCGTCGGGCCATGCCCGACGGCTTTTCTGACGGACGACGCTAGCGGTGCGGCGCCGGTGGAAAGCGCTCCGCCAGGAAGTCCAGGAAGCTGCGCAGGCGGGTCGAGTGGTAGCGATCGTGGGCGTAGACCACGTGCATCGGCCGACCGGTCTGGCCATGCTCCGGGAACAGCTGCACCAGGCGTCCGGCGTCGACGTCGGCAGCCAGCAGCAGTGCCGACTGCAGCACGATGCCCAGCCCATGCAGCGCCGCCGTGCGCAGTGCTTCGCCGTTGTTGATCTGCAGCCGGCCGTCGGGCACACGCTCAAGCCCGCCAGCATCGACCTGCAGCCACTGCGCCAGTGCGCTGGGTTCGAAGGACAGGCATTGGTGCCGGGCAAGCGCCTGCAGGTCGGAGGGCGTACCGTGCCGGGCGAGGTATCCGGGCGATGCGCACATCATCAAGCGATACGGTGCCAGCGCACGCGCCACCAGCATGCTGCTGTCGGCCAGCGTGCCGATGCGCAGCGCCGCTTCGAAACCCTCCTCGGCGAGGTCGACCACGCGGTCGGTCAGCGTGGCTTCGACCCGGACCTCCGGATGGCGCGCCATGTACTCGGCCAGTGCCGGTACCAGCGCATGCGTGCCGAAGATCACCGGCGCACTGATGCGCAGCGTACCCGCCGGTGCCAGCTGCTGGTGCTGCGCCTGCGCATCGGTTTCTTCCACCAGGCGCAGGATCTCCCGGCAGCGGGTGTAGTAGTCCTCGCCGAAGGGCGTCATATGCTGGCGCCGGGTGGTACGGCTCAACAACTGCATGCCCAACCGTGCCTCCAATGCGCGCAGATGCTTGCCGGCCATCGTCGCGGAGATATCCATCGCCGCCGCCGCTGCACTGAGGCTGCCCTTGTCCACGATCAGCACGTAGACCTGCATGCTTTCCAGCACGTTCATCTGACACTCCGGGTGTTGAATGCTGAAACCTGCGCGGAGTTTATCAATCAGGGGTGATCAAACAGCATGTCGTGCAAGGGCTGGATTGGCCGGCCACGTGGACAGGAGAACACCATGGACTTGAATCTTGCAGGCCGTACCGCATTGGTCACGGGGGCGGGCAGTGGCATCGGTGCCGCCGTCGCCAGGCATCTGGCGGCCCAGGGCGTGCGCGTCGCCATCACGTCGCGGCAGCGCGCGCCCCTGCAGGCGCTGGCGGCGCGGATCGAAGCCGAAGGCGGCGCGGCACCGGTCATCGTGGTCGGCGATGTCACCGTCGCCGACGACGTCCGGTCCATCGCGGAGGCATCCCGGGAGGCATTGCAGCGCGTGGACATCCTGGTCAATGCCGCAGGGGGCTCCCGGCCGACCACGGCGGATGCCGATGACGAGGTCTGGGAGGAAGCGATCGCCCTGAACTTCTCCGCCGCACGACGGCTGACCCAGGCGCTGTTGCCCGGCATGCAGGCGCAGGCATGGGGGCGGGTGATCAATTTCAGCGGTTCGATGGAGCCACGTTCGGTGAATGCCGCCACCGCGGCGAAGGCGGCGCTGCATCTGTGGAGCAAGGGGTTGTCGTCGGAGGTGGCCGGGCAGGGCATTACGGTGAATGCGATTGCACCGGGGCGCATCAACAGCCCGCAGATTCTTGATCGCCTGCATCCCACCGAGGAAAGCCGGCGCGAGTTCATTGCACGCAACATTCCGATCGGGCGCTTCGGCGAGCCGGACGAAGTGGCGCCGCTGGTGGCCTTCCTGGCTTCGCCGCTGGCCGGCTACATCACCGGTGTGGTGATTCCGGTGGATGGCGGCATGCACTACTTCGCGCACTAGCGCTGCGGAGCTGTAGAGCCGAGCCCATGCTCGGCTGCCTCGCGCCAGAATTCCGCTCAGCCGAGCACGGCTCGGCGCTACACAACAACAAAAAGGGCAGCCCTCAGGCCGCCCTTCATGTTTACGGTCGAGCCCGCCTGATCAGCGCGGGGACGCCACCGCGCGGTTGCTCGAGGCACCCTTGCCCTTGCGCTTGTCCTGCTGCGCCGGGCTTGCGCCCTCGGCCATCAGGTTGTCGCTGCCGAAGTCGGTGTCCACATCCAGCCAGCGCTGCGCAGGCAGGCCGAGCGCGGAATCGAGCACGGTCGGCAGCAGGCCGCTGGGCAGGCTGCTTTCGCCATTCCACATGATGGCGATGCCGAGATCGCGTTCCGGCACCAGCGCGACCAGGCCGCGATAGCCCTGCACGGCACCGGCATGGAACACCACGTCGTGGCCGGCGTAGTCGAAGGTGCGCCAGCCCAGGGCGTAGCCGGCCGAGTGCAGGCGCTCGCGGCGCCAGCCCGAACGCATCTCGCCGGGGGTGCTGATCAGGCTCGAATGCAGCGTGGCCAGCAGCGGTGCCGGCAGCACGTCCGGGCGGTGGCCGGTGTGGGCCAGCAGCCATTGCGCCATGTCGCTGGCGCTGGCGTTGACGCCGGCCGCCGGGGCGACGCGGTAGTAGGTCGGCTTCGGTGTCAGCGACACCCAGCCATTGCGGCTGCGCACGTGCGGACGCGCCCAGCGCGAGCTGGCCTGGATGCCAGCCAGGCCAAGGCTGGCATCGTTCATGCCCAGCGGCTTGAAGATGCGGCGCTCGACCGACTGCTCGTAGAAGCTGCCGGAGGCGGCATAGACGACGTCGCCGATCAGGCTGAAGGCCACGTTCTGGTAGGCGTAGCAGTCGCCCGGCAGGCACTTCAGGCTGGTGTTGGCCAGCTTCTGGGTCAGCGAGTAGTACTCGGCGTTGCCTTCGATGTCGCGGTCGTAGGCGTTGTAGGGCAGGCCGACGCGATGGCTGAGCACGTCGGCCACGGTCAGGCGATCGGTCGCTTCCGGCGAGTTCAGGCGGAAGCCCGGCACATAGTCGGTGACCTTGCTGTCCCAGCGCAGCGTGCCGTCGTTGACCAGCAGGCCGGCCATGGTGCCGGCGAAGGCCTTGGACAGCGAGGCCAGGCGGAACACGGTGTGGGCATCGACCGGCAGCGGGTTGTTGACGTCGGTAACGCCATAGCCGCGCGCGCTGAGGATGCGCCCGCCCTGCACGATGGCCACCGCCATGCCCGGCACGCGCTCGCCATAGGTAAGCTGCTGCGCCATCGATTCGATATTGGCCACGTTGAAGCCGGCCGCCGGCAGCTGCACCTGCGGCACCAGGCCGGTGCGGTAGGCGGCGGGCTGCGTGTGGGCGACGGCGGTGGCGGCGGATTCGATGTTGGCCGGCATCGGCGGCAATGGCGGCGGGGTCTGCGCGGTGGTGGACAAGGCAACGGGCATCAACATGCCCAGCAAACCGGTGGCCGCCGAACGGATCGGACGACGCAGGCTGTTCTTTTTCATCGTGGAGACCCGTGCGCGACTGCTGATGGCGATTCTAGCGCCGCTTTTCCCTTGTGCACAAACAAAGCGAAGATGAATGCGCATCTCGTTGAAAAAGTTGGAATTTTGACGCCCTGAAGGCATGTATCGGAACGTGTCGTATGGGTGGGGCCGTGACACTGCGTTGCAGCCTTCTGCGTGGCTGCTGCTGGCGATGTTGCAGTGCATTGGCTAACGTACGCGCTTCACCGCCCCCGGAGCCTGCCATGCCGCTGTCCAACCGCCGTCTTCTGGCGAGGGACGCCGCGTGAGCGCGGTGAAGGGCAAGGGGCCGCTGCGTGGGCTGACGGTGGCACTGCGTGAGTCGCCGGCGCTGTGGTGGTCGTTCCTGTACTTCTTCTGCCTGCTCAGTGGCTACTACGTGCTGCGCCCGGTGCGTGAGGCGATGGCTGCCTCGGCTGACCTGGAGACCGTGTTTCCGCCGATGCTGATCGCCTGGTTTGCCAGCCATGGCATCGCGCTGAAGGACTTCGTCCTGCAGTTCCTGTTCTCCTGCGTGTTCGTGATCATGCTGGTACTGCAGCCGGTGTACGGCTGGCTGGTCAGCCGCTTCCCGCGGCGGGTGTTCCTGCCGGCGGTGTATGGGTTCTTCATCGTCACTCTGCTGGGCTTCTACGTACTGTTCGATAGCGGTGTGCCAGGCCGCGGGATGGCGTTCTTTTTCTGGATCACCGTCTTCAACCTGTTCGCGGTGGCGGTGTTCTGGAGCTTCATGGCCGATGTGTTTTCCAACGCGCAGGCACGTGCCTTCTACGGTTACATCGGCGCGGCCGGCACCGTCGGTGCCTTCCTTGGTCCGGTCATCACCAGTGCGCTGGTGCAGCGCGTGGGCATTGCCAATCTGATGCTGGTCTCGGCAGGCTTTCTCGCCATCTGCCTGTTGAGCATCTGGCGGCTGCGGCACTGGGCGGTGCTGCGTGAGCAGGAGCAGCAGCTGGTATCCGGCGAGCAGCCGATGGGCGGCAGCGTGCTGGACGGCCTGAAACTGATCGTGCGTGAGCCGTTGCTGCGCTGGCTGGCGATCATGGTGGTTTTCGGTGTGGGCGTGGGCACCCTGCTGTACAACCAGCAGGCCAGTATCGTGCGTGCAGCGTTCAACGATGCAGGCGCTGCCACGGCCTTCTTCTCGCGTATCGATCTGGCGGTGAACGCACTGGCGCTGCTGATGCAGCTGGGCCTGACCCGCTGGCTGCTGTCGCGCCACGGCATCGCGCCGGCCCTGTTGATCCCTGGCTTTGCGATCCTGATCGGCTTCTCGGTGCTTGCCGCTTCACCCATGCCGTTGATGGTGGCCGTGGTGCAGGTGATGACCCGCGCCAGCGAGTTCGCATTGGCCAAGCCGGCACGTGAAACCATCTATACCCGCGTGGACCGGCAGTGGCGTTACAAGGCCGGCGCGGCCATCGATACGGTGGTGTACCGCGGCGCGGACCTGAGCTTTGCGTGGGTGCACAAGGGCTTGTCGCTGTTTGGTTCACATGTGGTGTTCATCGGTGGCGTGGTGGTTGCCGCGTGCATGACCGCCGCCGCGTTTGGTGTACTGCGCGAAGAAAAAAAGCTGCCGCGCGACCGCTGATCCCGTCCAGTCATTTCGAGGAGAGAAACCATGTCGCTGATCGCGCTGCTGCTGACCGTGCTGGTCGCGGTGCTGCACCTGTACTTCCTGGTGCTGGAGATGTTCCTGTGGACCCGTCCGCTGGGCTTGAAGACGTTCCGCAACACGCCGGAGAAGGCGGAGACCACGCGCGTGCTGGCGGCCAACCAGGGCCTGTACAACGGCTTCCTGGCGGCGGGCATCGTGGTGGGGCTGGTGATGGCGCAGCCGGTGCTGGTGACGTTCTCGTTGGGCTGCGTGGTAGTGGCGGGGGCCTATGGCGCATGGAGCGTAAGCCCGCGCATATTCATGATCCAGGCCGTACCGGCGATCCTGGCACTGGTGTTGCGAGTGCTCTGAAGTGGGCGCGTGCTGGCAAGCGCCATCGCTCAGCGGCTGATGGCGCGCATGAAGCCCAGCCACATTGGCACGGCATGCAGCGCCGCACCCAGCACGAACAGGCCTGTCAGCAGGTGTACGCGCCAGTCGTTGATACGCAGGAAGACGAATTGTTCAAGCGTGCGGCCCACCCAGAACACCGCCATGAAGCCCAGCAGGACCACCCCCAGACGAGTGTCGACCAGGTCCGGGGCAAAGATCAGCCCCATTCCCAGGAACACATAGATCACGCGCAGATTCAGGATCTGCATGATCGCGCGATTGGCCATGCCGAGCTGGGCGAGCTCGCGTTTCCAGCCGAACAGCCGCCAGAACGCCAGATGGAAGGCGGCAAACCCCAGGCTGTGAATGCCTGCCAGGCGCACCAGCAGTTCAGTGGTCGTCATGGTTGATCAGCCTGTGCGCGGAGGGCGTGGCGATACCCACATCGCGATGGTCGCATGGAACACCTCGGTCCCTGCCGCATCGGTCACGCTGACCTTCACCGGCAGGTCGTAGCCGTCCGCAGCACTGACGATGGACAACACTGGCGTCGCCACGGCCTTCAACGTGCCCAAGGCCTTGGCCTGGTATTTCACGTCCATGCCCTTGGGGATCCAGCGCATGTCTGCCGGCAGGCTGGCGTCCACCATCAGCCCGGCGGTCAGCTCGGCCAGGTTGCACATCGCGATCGCATGCACCGTGCCGATGTGGTTGCGCACCTTGCGGCGATCGGCCAGCGTGCCTTCGCAGCGGCCGTGTTCCAGGCGGGTGATGCGCGGTGCGATGCTGGCGAAGTAGGGCGCCTTGAAGCAGACCGCGCGCGAGAACAGCCAGTTGCCGGCGGGCCAGCGCTGCAGGCGGCGGTAGAGCGAAAGCAGGGGCGTGGACATGAGCGGTTTCCGGTCGGCGGATAGAACGACGGCGGGCCGAGGCCCGCCGTCGAAGGCAACGCGTGTCGCGGGCGATCAGGCCGCCTGCGAATGCGGATCCTTGTGCTGGCGGTCGTAGTAGCTGGCCGCGCGCAGCTCGTGGGTGTCGAAATCGTCCACGGTGATGGTGTCCAGGGTCAGCGTGCGCAGCTCTTCCAGCAGGCTGCGCTCGTCCTGGGTGATCACGCCCTCGGCCACGGCTTCGTCCAGCTGGGCCTTGAAGTCCAGCGCTTCGATGCCCTTGCTCTTCAGCGCCTTGAGGAACTTGCGCTCCACCGGCTCGGCCATGATCGCCTTGCTCAGGTAGCTGTTGATGCGGCCACCCGGGTTGTTCTCGCACGGGGTCAGGAACACGCCGCTGGCCAGACGATCACGCGCTTCGTTCGGCGCCATCAGCAGGGCGGCGACGCGGCGGCTCAGACGGTCGCCCGGAGCCTCGGCACGACGGCCCAGCGGGAAGATCAGCGCCCACATCAGCCAGCCGATCGGACGGATCGGGAAGTTGCGCAGCGCGGCCGACAGCGATTCCTCGATCTTGTGCACGCTGTCATGGAAGGCCCAGGCCAGCAGCGGCTGGTCGGCCTGCGGTGCGCCTTCGTCGTGGTAGCGCTTGAGCATGGCGCTGGTCATGTAGACGTGGCTCAGCACATCGCCCAGGCGGCCTGACAGCGATTCCTTGAACTTCAGCTTGCCGCCGAGGGTCATCATCGAGATGTCGGCCATCAGCGCCAGGTTGGCCGAGTAACGGTCCAGCTTGCGGAAGTAGCGGCGGGTATAGGCGTCGCCCGGGGCGGCGCCGAAGCGCGCGCCGGTCAGGCCGAACCAGAACGAACGCACGGCATTGGAGATACCGAAGCGGATGTGGCCGAACAGGCTGCGGTCGAACTCCTGCAGGCCGGCACGGGTGTCCGGATCCTGCGCGGCCTTCATTTCCTTCAGCACCCACGGGTGGCAGAGGATCGCACCCTGGCCGAAGATCAGCAGGCTGCGGGTCATGATGTTGGCGCCTTCCACGGTGATCGCGATCGGCGCGGCCTGCCAGCTGCGGCCGGCGAAGTTGCGCGGCCCCAGGATGATGCCCTTGCCGCCGATCACGTCCATCATGTCCGAGATCACCTCGCGGCTCATGTTGGTGCAGTGGTACTTGGCGATCGCCGACGGCACCGACGGCACGTCACCACGGTCGACCGCCGCGGCGGTGGCCTGCGACAGCGCGCTGATCTTGTAGGCCTTGCCGCCGATGCGGGCCAGCGCTTCTTCCACGCCCTCGAAGCGGCCGACCGACAGGCCGAACTGCTTGCGGATGCGTGCGTAGGCGCCGGTGACGGCGGCACCGGCCTTGGCACCGCCACTGGCGGTGGACGGCAGCGTGATCGAGCGGCCCACGGCCAGGCACTCGTTGAGCATGTTCCAGCCCTTGCCGGCCATGGCTGCGCCACCGATCAGCTGGGTCAGCGGAATGAACACGTCCTTGCCGCGGATCGGACCGTTCTGGAAGGTCGAGTTCAGCGGGAAGTGGCGACGGCCGATTTCAACACCAGCGGTGTCGCGCGGCAGCAGGCCCAGGGTGATGCCGATGTCGCGGGTATCGCCGATCAGGCCATCCGGGTCGTACATGCGGAAGGCCAGGCCGATCAGCGATGCGACCGGCGCCAGGGTGATGTAGCGCTTGTCGAAGGTCAGCTTGACGCCGAGCACCTGCTCGCCGTTCCACTCGCCCTTGCAGACGATGCCGTAGTCCGGAATGGAGGTGGCGTCGGAACCGGCGAACGGACCGGTCAGGCCGAAGCAGGGCACCTCGCGACCATCGGCCAGGCGCGGCAGGTACTGGTCCTTCTGTTCCTGGGTGCCGTAATGCACCAGCAGTTCACCCGGGCCCAGCGAGTTCGGCACGCCGACGGTGGAGCTGACCACCGAAGACACCGAGGCCAGCTTCTGGATCACCTTGTGGTGGGCCAGTGCGGAGAAGCCCAGGCCGCCGTATTCCTTCGGGATGATCATGCCGAAGAACTTGTTCTTCTTGATGAAGGCCCACAGCTCCGGCGGCAGGTCGGCATGGACGTGGGTGATTTCCCAGTCGTTGACCATGGTGCACAGCTCTTCCACCGGGCCATCAAGGAAGGCCTGTTCTTCGGCGGTCAGCTGCGGCTTGGGATAGTTGAGCAGGATGTTCCAGTCCGGATCACCGGTGAACAGCTCGCCCTCGAAGCCGACCGAGCCGGTTTCCAGCGCGATGCGCTCGGTCTGCGACAGCGGCGGCAGCACCTTGCGGAACACCTTCATCATCGGGCCGGTCAGCAGCGGCTTGCGGATGAACGGCAGCAGCAGCGGCACGGCGATGACGGCAAGCACGGCGGCCGCGACGATCGTGGCGGTCTGGTTGACGTAGGGAATGAACCAGCAGGCGGCCAGCAGGGCCACGCTGATCAGCGTCCAGGTAACCAGCCGCATGCGGTGGTAGGCGACGAACGCGCCTGCCAGCAGCAGGGCGAGGAAGGGAAGAACGATGCTCATGAGCGTGCTCCGGTGACGTGCTCGTTTGTGGCGGACGAAGCCGCAGCGTCTGCTGCGGGCAACACGTCCAGATAGTCCAACACAGTAGCGGTAAAGGCGTCGTTGTCATCGCCGGCGACCATGTGCGTGGCCTGCGGCAGCTGTACATGGCGCGCGTGCGGCGCCAACGCCAGGAATTCGGCCACGGTCTGCGGCGTGACCAGGTCGCTGCGGCCGCCGCTGACCAGCAGCAGCGGGCACTTCACCTGCCGCGCGGCCTCGGCCAGTGCATCCTGGTGCTGCTCGCTGTCGCGGGCCAGTTCGGCCACCAGTCGCGGATCCCAGTGCCAGCGCCAGCGGCCATGGCCGTCCTCGCGCAGCAGGGCGCGCAGCGACTGCTCGGATTTGCGCGGGCGGTGCGGCATGTAGGCCGAGATCACGTCGGCGGCCTGGGTGAGCGAGGCGAAGCCGTCGGGATGGGCGGTCATGAAGGCCAGGATGCGTTCAACACCGGCGGTATCCCAACGCGGGGTGATGTCGACCAGCACCATCGCCGAGAACAGGCCTGGCCAGCGCGATTCGGCCAGCAGGCCGAACAGGCCGCCCATCGAGGCTGCGACCAGCACCGGCGGGCGCGGCTGCTCGCCGGCCAGCACGATCAGGTCATCGGCGAACTGTTCGCCGTGGTAGGGCAGGTCGGCGGCATTCCAGTCCGAATCGCCGTGGCCGCGTGCGTCATAAGCCAGGGTCTGCAGGCCGGCTGCAGACAGGGCACGCGCGGTGGCATTCCAAGCATGACGGGTCTGGCCGAAGCCGTGCGCGAACAGCACCCGGCCACGGCGACCGTGGTCGCTGGCAGTGGCGGCGAGGCGGGCGCCATGGGCCGCCTCCAGGCGCAGGTCATGGAACGCAGCGGGAGTAGGGGACGTAACCATACTTGCTAGTATGGATCGCCTGTGAGGGAAGTCAATACTGCATCGTATGGTGCAGTGCGACAGGCCTGCAGGAGAGGCCTTTGACGGTTTCGACCGCAACGGCGTACTGCAACGAACCCCGGCGTATGGTTAAATCAGCCCATGAATCAACCTGACGCTTCCGCCGGCGAACCGCGCGCCGGCCGCAACAGCCGCCTGAGTGCCGAGGACTGGGCCCAGGCGGCCCTCGACCTGATTGCTGAACAAGGCGTAGGCGCCGTTGCGGTGGAACCGCTGGCGCGGCGACTCGGCGTGACCAAGGGCAGTTTCTATTGGCATTTCCCCTCGCGTGACGCCTTGTTGCAGGCCGCGCTGGAACGCTGGGAACTGTTCGAACAGGAACAGGTGTTCGGCAGCCTGGAAGACGTACCGGATCCGCGCGTGCGCCTGCGCCAGCTGTTCCAGATGGTGGCGCATGAAGTGCAGCCGCACATCATCTACAGCGAGCTGCTGAAGGCATTGGACCATCCGATGGTGCGGCCGGTGATCGACCGCGTGTCGCAGCGCCGCCTCGACTATCTGATCGCCTCGTTCCGCCAGGCAGGGCTCAGCTCGACCGATGCACGCCATCGCGCACGCCTGGCCTACGCCGCCTATGTCGGCTTCCTGCAGCTGTCCCTGCAGCTGCAGCAGCCCAAGCAGGCGCGCGAGGATTTCGAAGCCTATGTCGAGCATCTCATCGAGACGCTGATTCCGAACGGTTGAAGTTGAAAGCCTGCGGCCGATAGCCGGCTGCCCGTCGCTTGACAGCAAGTGCTGGATGATTGAATGTTCAGGATGCCTTCACGGATCTCGGGCGAGGACAGGGATGTTCCACGGAATCAATCAGCAGGCATTGCCGGCCTTCCAATCGTTGCCCGGCACCATGGCATACGCAGAGATACAGCGACGCCTCGAGGCCTTCCGGATCGCCTTGAATGCACCTCGGATGCGCTTTTCCGCGCATCCGTTGTTGTTTGATCGCAACGACTACGAGCAACTGGTTGACGGCTTGCAGCTGGTTGCATCCGGCCTGCAGCGCGTGGTCGACGAAGCATTGCGCCGGCATGCGCGTAGTGACCTTCTTCAGCTAATGGGGGTCGACCCTGCATGGGCACCCTTGGTGGACTGGGAGCAGCTTCGCAGCGGCCAACATCGCGTGATGCGTGCCGATCTGTTGCCTTGCGCCGATGGCATGCGGATATGCGAGCTCAATTTCTCCGCAGCGGTGGGTGGCTTCGAATTGTTCGAACACTATCGAGCGTTCGCCGACGTGCTTGGCTGGGACGCAGAGGGTAGTCAGGCGGTACCGGTAAACAATCTTGCCAGCATGTACGCGCGAAGCATCGTGCGTGAGGGCTACCTTAGCCTCCATCTGCTCGACTGGAGCACGCACTCGGCAATGGGTTATCCCAGTGGCGATCTCAGCCAGCAGTGGTTGCGGCGTTCTCTGCCTGGACTGGACATTTCGGTGCATGATGAACGTAGTTGGCGCCATGCGCGGCGCTCGGGCATGGATATGAGCAGGACACTGGTCCATCGTCGCTTTACCTATGACGACGTGCTTTCTGATCACGATGTGTACCTGGACATCCTCGACAGCGGTGCGAGGTTCTCCAATGGCCTTGAAGCCGAACTGCTGATGAGCAAGGCATGGCTGGCATTGCTGTGGGATGAGGGCTACCGGCAGGTACTGACGCCGATGGAATGGGGGGCAGTACAGCGCTGGGTGGTGCCCACGCATTTCGTCACTGTCGACGATGTAGCCGCATTGAACGAATCCGACAGCAACATCGTGTTCAAGAAAAAGTACGGCTACGGCGGGCAGGATGTCGTTCCCTCCGGTAGCGCCGCCGCTGCCCTGTTGGCGCGCCGGTTGAGCACATCTGGAGCTGGCGACTGGGTCCAGCAGCCGATGCTCGATGTTCCGGAACTGGTCCATCTGGACGATCGCGACCTTGGCTTGGCGCCTCACCGTACAGTGGTGGGCGTGTACTTGCATGAGGGCGCGGCCAGCGGTTGCGTCGTGCGATCAGCGGTTGGCAATCGGGTTGTCAATGCCAGCAGCGGCGCCAGCATCGGCTGGGCACCGGTACTGAACCCCGATGAGCGCGGCGCATTCCTGGAGAAATTTTCTGCCTTGGCTTGATTGATTGCTTTCCCAAACGAAAGGAGGACGCTGCATGAGTATGGTATTGGAAGCCTCGCAACTTTCCCGCTACGCGGATGAGTTGAAAACGACCGGCAGTACGTTGATCCCGATGGGCGTTGTGTTTGACGCCTCGACATTGAAAGAGCTTGAAAGGCTCCAGTCGTTGCTGCCTGAAGAGGCCGTCACGCAGGGCGACGCAGGCGACACGCACGACATCTACGTGCGTCGCATCATGGTTGATCGGCAAGGCGAGGTTCCGCAGGTGGTCAATCGCCCGCACGCAGACCAGATCCTGGGGATCCTCAACCGGGAGGAGTGCCGGAACGCGATTGCAGAACTGTTCCAGTCACAGGATGCCTTCCATATCCGTCGGGCACAGATGAACCGCATGACGGCGGGTTCCTTCATCGGCCTGCATCTGGATGCTGCCAGCAATCCGGACTATGACTACTCGATGATCATCCAGTTGGGGCACGATTTCGCAGGCGGTGATTTTGTCGTCCACGACGATGCCGGTGCGCGCCATGCCTATGCGGCGACCTACGGCACGGTGCTGCTTACGACCTGCAAGTTGCGGCACGAGGTCGCACGGGTGACGGCCGGCGAGCGCAATGCGCTGGTCTATTTCTATTCGCGGCACGATGGCGCCAATCGTCGCCACGACGCCTGACGTTGCCCGTCATCCGGCGTCTGTTGCCGGAACTACATCATGAAGTGAGCGTCGTGAGGCTGGAGGTGCGTGTGAGCACTGCGAATGGATTGCCTTCAAAATCCATTTCCTCGACGATGCTATAGCCGACGGCGTTGGCCAACGCCAGCGCCGATCGGTTGCGGAGATCGGTAATCGCTGAAGTGGCTTCGATCCGAGCAACGCGATCCATCCATTCCAGCACGCCGGCAGTGGCCTCCTGGGCGATGCCGCGTCCCCAGCCACGACGCGACAACGTGCAGCCGAATTCAGGCAGGCCGGCGGCCTCTCCAGGCAGGTCACGCAGGGTAAGGGCAAAGCCGAGCTCTCCGTAGAATCTTCCATCGTTGCGATGGCGGATGGTCCAGTAGCCGTATCCAAGCATTGCCCAATGGCCTGCATATCGCAGTATGCGAAGCCAGGTCTCGTGCCGGCTGAAAGGGTGGTCGCGGATCATGCGCAGGACCGCCGGGTCTGACCACATGCTGGTGCAGTCATCGAGGTCATCCCGGCAGTGGGGCTGCAGAATGAGGCGTTCCGTAACTATTCGACGTTCCATGTGAAATGCCTCAGCGGATGAAAGGGACTTGTTCACAGCGACGCTGGCAGCAGGTCGAATGCCAGACTGATGCGCGGTCGCGTTCCGTGGTACGGCGTTGTGTGATGGAGGAACCAGGAGGGGAAGAGAAGCATGTCGCCGCTGCGGGCCACATGACGATGCGCGTGCGGTTCGCCCGCTGTGTCGATGTCCCTGGGGGCATGCCCAAACACGAGATCCCCGTCTCCCCTGGCAGAGTTGCCGGCATCGAGGTAAAGCACCCCACTGATGCGGCCGGCGGGATGCAGGTGTGGATCCTGATGTCCTCCATCGCCATGCAGCACCGTTGCCCAGGCCTGCAGCGTCCATCGTGAAGGCAGGCTCAGTCGCCAGGCGTCGAGAGGGGCGTCGAGCAGGCTTCCGCGCAGTTGCAGCAGATAATCGTGGAGTGCGTTGCTCACCTGCTGGCCGAATTCGTGGAATGGGCTTGCTGGCGCCAGGTCGAGCATCGCACTTTGAAGGCCGCCAAGAGTGGTTTTGCCCGCAGGCTCCCAGCGTAATGACGGCAACTGCAGCACCGCATCGATCAACGCTGTGGTGTCCAGATCGGTCCTGATCTGCCGCAGCAGGAGCGGGTAGTCCATCAAGCCGAGGGCATCCTGCAGTTTCAGAGCGCATGCGGACAGATAGCGCCCGGCCCAGCAGCGCTGGTCGTGGGGATGTTCTGAAAGAAGGGTCAGGAAACGTGCATGAGCCGACGCCGCATCACCGCCGCGCAGCAGGGCAATGGCCCAGTCTGCGGCCAGATCGGTGTTTCCGGGAGAGCCCTGTGCAAGCCGGTGGAACAGATCCAGTGCCAGAGCATGTTGACCCGCTCCGCTGAGAGCGTTGGCCAGGCTGTGCTGGATGCGAGCGTCAGCAGGCGACTGCGTTGCAGCTCGTTGCAGCCAAGGCAATGCGGCCGCGTGATTGCCACGCCGCAACAGGACAACACCGATGTTGGCGACAGCCGACGTTTCATCTGGCGCGACCTTCACGATGCGCTGGAAGTCCTCCTCTGCGGCGGTCAGGTCGTCATCATGGGCCAGCAGCGCTGCGCGACGTCGCAAGGCTGGCAGAAAGCGCGGCTCAAGGCTGAGTACCCGATCAAGCTGCTGCTTCGCGTGTTTCCAGTCGCCAATTTCGATCAGCAGCAGCGCCAATTGGAATGCCAGCCTGGGATGGGTTTGCGCAAGCTGCTCATCCTGCAGGCGAAGCAGCGCCCGGTCCTTCTCGCCGGCTAGAAACAACATGGCGATCTCGCGCTCCAGTTCCACATCAGGGATATGGTCCAGTGTTTCCATGGGTGTTCACTCCCCCAGCAGGTCTTGATAAAGCGCTTGAAGATCGGTAGCCGCACGTGCTGCCGAATGCAACGCACTGTCCTTGTTGCGGACGGTGACCCGCTGGCGGAGTTCTGAAAGCGCAGCCGGGTTACGGAGCAGTGTCACTGCGCGCCGCACATAATCATGGTGTCCGTTGCAGATCAGTTCGGGCATTCCCAGTTGCCTGTTCACACTGCTCCCCAGTCGCGAAAGCGGCAGCTCTCCGGGGCAGGTCAGTAGTGGCAACCCTGCCGATGCTGCATCAATCGCAGTCGCACCGGCCTGGTAATTGAATGCATCAAGGAACAGATCGCATGACGCCATGCATTCCAGGTATTGCTCGGCCGGCATCGGCGACAGCAGGCGAAGCCGGTCGCGGTCTCCCCCGAGCAGGTCCCACGATTGCAGGAATCCGCGGTGTGCCTGTGGTGCCAGGCAGACCAGCAAGAGTGCATCAGGCGCCTCGCGCAGGATCTGCGTCCAGCACTCCAGCAGCGATCTGCTCAGTTTATGGCTGCTATTGAAGCTGGCTGCTACCGGTGATGCATGGGGTAGCTTCCAGCGCGCACGGTCTCGTCCAGGCGGAGAGTGGGGCTCTGCTGCTGGAAACACGCTGCCAGCCAGGCGAAGTACCCGGTCGGAAAACGGCCATGAGGTGTCTGCCGGTGCCAGGCTGTGGTCGAGGATGATGCCATCAAGCCATGGCGATTGTTGTCCGGAGAGGTAGCCCAGCCATCCCAGTTGCATGCGCGCTGGTCGATATGCCAGAGCTCCAGGCCGACCTCCATACGTTGGGCCGTTGAGATCGATGAGAATATCCAGATCCGCTTCGTGCAGTCGCTTTGCCAGCTCAGCGTCGCTCAGCGCGCCAACGTGCTCGATGTGTTCTGCGCCGTTGATGGACGCCGGCTGCCGGCCGGAATCGTACACATGCACTTCGAACCGGCTCCGATCATGCGCTGCGAAGAATCCGTGCAACAGGGTGCCCACGGTGTGGTGGTGCAGGTCACTGGAAAGGTAGCCGATTCTTGGGCGGCCGTGCCGACGGGCAGCCGCCCGTGGCAACGGTTGCCGGCCGGCCTGGATCGATGCGGCCGCATGATCCAGCAGCTGCCTGTGCAGGTCGTTGCCCAATGGCAGCGTCGCGAAGGTGAATGGTTGCGGTACGTCGTCGGCTGTGGGCGTGGTCACGCGCAACTGTGCAATGAGCCGCGCCACGATCCGGTCCGTGGCATCGAACTCGCACAGCTGTGCATGGACATGCGCGAGCCAGCACATTACGTCCATACGTGCGGGCTGCAGCGTGTGAAGTTGCGCCAGTACGTCACGTGCGGATTCCCACCGGCCGAGGTGCTGAAGGCACTGAGCGATGTTGATGAGCTCCATGGGAAGTTGGGCGGCTACAACTTCATAGCTCTTGATCGCCTCCTCGTACCTGCCCGTTTCCTGCAGGGCGAGACCCAGCAGGTGGTGGGCCTCAAGAAGGGTGGGATCCAGCGCGAGCGCGCGTTGGAGGCTGTCGACAGCAGCCATTTGTTGGCCCGTGCGTTGCTGGAGGTCACCAAGCAGCATCCATTGCCATGCTTGCGGTTCTGCCGTCGTGATTGCCTGGCGTGCGGGTTCAAGCGCCTCTCCCGCACGATGGCTGTCACGCAGGCAGATCGCAAGAGGGGCGCGTGCCGGTTGCCAGGCGGTGGACGCGGGATGGATCTGCTGGAACAGTACTGCGGCTTCTTGTGCGTGGCCGAGTTGCATGATGCAAAGCGCTGCGTCGTAGCGAAGAACATCGTCAGACGGATCCAGCAGCAGTGCTCGCCTGTAGTGCGGGAGGGCATCATCCAGCCGAGCTGCATGGTGATAACGGCGAGCCTCAGCGGCCTCATTCACGTACTGCCTCCAACGCCCAGCCCATGTTTACCCCGCGATACATCAGAGGTTCAAATCCTGAATTCATGCCTTGGGCACCCAATGCGGCCGCCAGGCGCTTCATCTCGTCCTCGCTTCGGGTCGCCCGCATGAGCTCCTGCAGGCGAGCGGCTTCCTCTGCAAGCAGGGCACGACCACTCTGAAGTCGCCGCAGGGCGGTCGATGGATCCTGCGCGGCGGGGCCCAGCGCGTCCTGCAGAATGCCGACGCTCCGGCCCAGGACCGGCAGATCCCGCTCCGCCAGGGCACGGTCGACAAGCGCGCCTGCCGCCTCGTTGAAAGCCAGGCGGGATTGCTCCGCAGTTCTGCTCCCCGAAAGAAAGGAGGGGCCACTGGCCTTGGCCGCGTACAGTTCCTTGATCACTTGTTCAGCCCGATCAAAGATGCCGTCGCTCCGCAGTACATCGGCGATGGCTTGGGCTTGGCGCGATGAGATGCGCGAGATTTCGCTGTTCGTGCTGTGCAGGATCCACGCGATTCGCCCTCCAGGCCCGATCAGCCGGGAAAACTCCTGAAGTGCTGGGCCCTGAGCTGCATACTCGAATGCATACTGCGATGCCAGAAGGTCCACACTACCGTCTGCCAGCGGAATGGCGTGCATCGGCGTACGAGGCAGGAAGGTGATTCCGGAGAAAAGCTCTCTGCCATTGGCGACATTCGAGCGGGGGTCGACATCGGCCAGGTCGGTGCCCACCACTTGAAGATCGGGGCGGAACCGATGGATCAAGAGGGCGATGGCGCCGTTGCCGGTGCCAACGTCAAGCACACGCGCGCCTTGTGGCAGAACCGCGGCATTGCGCTCCCAGAAGAGACGCAGTTCGCCATCGTAGTTTCCTTCGATGCCGTGACTGCACGAATGAAGCACGCCGGTGCGCCAGAGCTGGGTCCAGTGCGCTGCCTGCGGGAAGGAGTGGGGATCTGCGCTCATTGCGGCGCTTCCGTCATGCATTGTGGCGGGGCCCGGTGCACAGGTTATGCACATCATGGGAAGTTGACGCAGCTGCAAGACTGCCCAAAAGCAGCGACCCGCACAAGCGGGTCGCTGCACTACTGCTGACAGGCGTGGATCAGAAGTTCTGTTCGTAACGCATGTACGGGGTACGGCCCCAGATGTTGTACAGGCTGTTGTCGTAGTACGGGAAGGAGTTCAGTGAATCGTTGAACGGCGGCAGCTTGTTGCCGACATTGCGGACGCCCAGAGTCACCTTGCCCTTCCACGGCGCATTCCAGGTCAACTGCAGATCATTGGTGATCCAGCTCGGCAGGCGCGTGTCTTCCGAACCGCTCTTGCCGATGTAGTTGGTGATCGCCGCAATGCTGACGTCGCCGTAGCTCCAGCCCAGGGTGAACTGCGCGCGATCCTTCGGATAGCCGCCGGTGCCCAGCAGTTCAACCTTGTCGTTGATGATCGAGGTTTCGGTGAATTCGATCTGGTGGGCCCAATTCAGCCTTGCCATCAGGTCGCCGTAGGTGCCCAGGCTCTGGCGGAAGTTCAACTCGGCGTCGATACCACGGACCTTCTTCGAAGCACCGTTGTCGATCGGCAGCTTGATCTGGAACGGGATACCCGGCAGTACTGCGCCATTCGGTGCAGTGATGTCCGGACCACGATCAACGCCATAGCCGGGCTGGCCTGCGTCACCGTAGCGCCATGCCAGCGGACGCGGCACCGAAGTGATCACGTTGTCGATCTGCACATCGTAGTAGTCGACTGCCATCGACAGTGCTTCGGTCGGGCTGAACACGAAGCCGACGTTCCAGTTCTTCGATTCCTCCGGCTTCAGATTGCGGTTCGAGGAAACCAGCCACTGGTACTGGCTGCTGGTGCTGCAGGGATCAACCGGGTACGGCTGGTAACCGGTATTGCCGGTCGAAGCGCGGACGGCGGACAAGGCCTTGCATGCGAGTTCGTCGCCGCCGTTGTGGCCGATCGCACTCAGCACCGGGCTGTTCAGGTTGGTCGTGGAGTTGGAGCCGTACATGTCATCCAGGGTCGGAGCACGGAAGCCCTTGCCCCAGGAGCCACGAACCAGCAGCGAGTCGATCGGACGGAACTCCAGCGATACGCGCGGCGAGAACTTGCTGCCCAGATCGTTGTAGCTGTCATAGCGGCCGGCCACAGTGGCGGTCAGGCTGCTGAACAGCGGGATCAGGGTTTCGAAGTAGCCTGCGTAGTAGGAGCGCTCACCACCCGTACCTGCACCTGCCGAGCCGAACACGTTGCCTGCGGCGCTCTGTGCGTCGTAGGCCATGGACAGGCGGTCATCGCGGTACTCGAAGCCGGTCACGAAGCTGACGGCGCCGGCGGGCATCTGGAACAGGTCGAAGGAGATGTTGCCGTCGGCCGAGACCGTGCGCTGTTCCGATTCCACGTACACGGTGTGTGCGATCTTCGGAGCCGCAGCGGCCACGCTCGGATGGGTGGGATCGAACGGGTTGTACTCGCCCGAATCAACCATGTCCTGCAGGATGCTGCCGATGCCGTAGTTGTAGTTCACCGAGCTCTGGCGGACACGTCCATGGCCAACACCGACTTCCCAGTCGGCGCCGCCGAACAGGTCCAGCGTACCGCGCAGGCCGAAGTTGAAATCGCGATAGGTATCGCGACGGACGGCATCACGCGTACCCAGCGGGGTGAACCGGTAGGACAGCACGCCGTCCTCGCCAAACGGATTGAATGGATTGTTGGCTGCGATGGTCAGCGGACGGCCGCCGCCGGCGTTGTCGACCGGGGCCGACGCATAAACGCCAACGCTCTTGGTATCCGACGCAATTGCACGGAAGAAGAACGAGGTGTTGTCGGTCAGCTGGTAGTTGCCGTTCAGCAGCAGCGAGTCACGCGACATCGAGGCTTCGTTGGCCGAGGTCGCGCCGTGGTCGAAGCCGCAGCGGGTCGGGCTGATGCGGACGCTGTTCTCGAAGGTGTCGCAGTTGGCGACGCTGGCGCTGCCGGTGCGGGCGCCGGAGAAGGTCGCGCTCGAGTTGTACGGGCTGAGGCCCCAGGTCAGCCCTGCATCAGTGACGTATTTCTTGATATCACGGTTGTACATCAACTCGCGTTCCTGATGGTCGATCACGAACGTCAGGTTGCCACGGTCGGAGCTGATGCCACCGGACAGGCTGCCGGTGCGACCGGCCGGGCCGATTTCAGGATTTTCATAGCCGACGCTGAAGCCCAGGCCTTCATAATCCTTACGCAGGATCACGTTGACCACGCCGCCGATGGCATCCGAACCGTACACTGCACCTGCGCCTTCGCGCAGGATTTCAATGCGCTCGACGGCGGCCGTCGGAATCAGGTTGATGTTCTGCGCACCGCCACCGAGGGTCGGCGAGGACGTCATGCGACGGCCGTCCAGCAGGACCAGCGTGTACTCAGAGCCGAGGCCGCGCAGACTGATGGTGGCTGCGGAACCGGTTGCCGAGCCCGACGACTCACGGGTGGAACCGAACGAGTTGTAGATGTTGTTGCGGAGGAAGTCCGCGACCGAGATTTCGCCGGAGGTTTCGATGTCCTGGCGGGAAATCACGCTGACCGGGCTGGGGCCTTCAACATCCGTGCGCTTGATGCGCGAACCGGTTACTTCAATACGGTCGAGCTGGGTCGTACCCGCCTGCCCTGACTTCCCTTCCTGGGCACTGGCGGTAGCCGCCGTACCGGCACTTGCGATCAGCGCGAGGACAACTGCATCGCGCAGCTTGCTGGTCTTGCTGTTCATTGGCTCTCTCTCCAAGGATTCTTGGTGGTGCTGCTGAGTGCTTCACGCGGGAGGCGAAAGGCGCCACCAAAACACGTGAAGCTGAGCCGATACTAACTGCCCTTTTCCAATAATTAAAGGGCTGTTAATGACTTGTGTGAAATAGATGAAGGCAGGCCTCGGACTGGCCTCGTGCCGCAGCCGCAATGCCTGGTGTGACGGGCGTTCAGCGCGTTGACCCAACGACTCGCAGCCGTTGGGCCTGGCGACCATGCGGGGCCGTATGCTGCGCCGCGGCTGGAGTTACAGGTCCTGTTCGTAACGCACGTACGGCACGGTGCCGTCGTCGTTGCTTTCATTGCGTGGGGAGAACGGATTCTTGCCGCGGCTGATCACGTTCTCGGCGCCAACGGTAAGCTGGCCGGACCACGGGGTACGCCAGGTCAGGCCGATGCCCAGGCCTTCCCACTTGCCGGGCTTGCCCGGTACGTCGATCACGCGGCCGATGATGCTGCCGGTGAAGTTGCCATAGCCGGCGCCGATGCTCAGGCTCTTGCTGTCCCAGCGGTCGACGATGGACGGCGCGGCGTCGGCCAGCGGTACCAGGCGGGCCTTGGCGTAGGTACCGGCAATCGAGACAAAACCCTCGCGGCCGATGTTCTTCTGCGCGAATACGGTCAGGTCGTTCTGCTCGGCGCGCAGCGAGGGTGTCTTGTTCGGGCCTGACAGCCACGCCGGCAGCGTTTCACGGCCGGTGCCCGCGGTGATGCCGAGGCGGCTGTTGCCGCGGTTCAGCGCGGCGGTGCCGGTGAAGCGGCGGCTGTTGAGGTCGTCGTCGTCACCCAGGCTGGCCAGCATGCAGTGACTGGCCAGGCCGCTCATGCTGGTCCCGCTGCTGCTGTTGCAGAGCAGGCCCAGTGAATCGCCGGAGGACAGGCCGAAGGCCGCATCCAGCGAGTTGCGGCCGAAGTGCCAGCGGGCGCCGGCGGCCTGTTCACCCGTGGGCTCCAGGTACAGCAGGGCCTCGACCTTGCCGCTGCCCTTGTTCCACACCGGCAGCACGGTCCGGGTGTCCTTGCTCTGCGCGTGCACGCCCGTGATCGCGCCAAGGGCGATCAGCAGGGCCAGCGGTAGACGCAGGAAGGTACGCATCGGACCAGTTCAGACAGGGACGGACAACGGAAGTTCCCGCAGAGACGGGAACTTGATCCTAGGGTGTTTATGAATTCTTAACAAGCCTTGATCCCCCCAGATGCAAGACAAGCCGTTTACTGAAGCCGTTCAGGCGCCGGTACAGTCCCCTCGGCACCGTGGAACAGTATGCCGAACTCCGTCAAAGGAAAGTGATACTCCCGCCCGCAGAATTCGCAACGGACCTCGACGGCGCCGGTGTCCGCGGCCGCGGCACGGGCCTCGTCTTCGCCCAGCGACTGCAGCATCGATGCGACCCGCTCGCGGGAACAGGAGCAGGCGAAGGACAGCGGCTTGTCGCCCATCAGTTCCGGCTTCTCTTCGTGGAACAGGCGGTGCAGCAGCTGCTCGGCCGGGGTCGCCAGCAGCTCGGCCTTGCCCAGGGTCTCGAACAGGGCGCTGGCACGCGCCCAGCCGTCCTCGTCACCCTCGTCGCCCGGCAGCTTCTGCAGCAGCAGGCCGGCGGCGCCTTTGCGGTCGGCCGCCAGCAGCAGGCGGGTCGGCAGCTGTTCGGACTGGCGGAAGTAGTCCTCGAAGGCCTCGTCCAGCTCCGGCGCGGTCAGCGCGACCAGGCTCTGGTAGCGCTGCGGCTCGCGTGGGTCCAGGCCCGGGTTCTCGATGGTGATCGCGAGGAGGGCGTCATCACCCAGGCGGGACAGGTCGCGCGGCGCATCGGCGCCCTCGCTGAGCTGGGCGATGCCGCGCAGGGTACCGGCGGCGGTGCACTCGGCGAACAGGGTGCGCAGGGCGGTGCTGCTGCGCAGCTGGATCGAGAGGCGGCCATCGATCTTGGTGTGGCCGGTGAACAGCGCCGAGGCCACGCAGGCCTCGCCGAGCAGTTCGGCGGCGGTATCCGGGTACTCGGCGTGGGACAGAATCTCCTGCCAGGTGGCCTGCAGGCGCACGTGGACGCCACGGACGCCAGCATCGGGAAGCAGGAAGCGGATCAGGGAATCGGGGTTGGCGGTCATCGGCTCACATCGCGCGTAAACGAGGGCGGTTGCCGGATAATGCGCCGACAACCAGATAGAAGAAGGATGCACCAGTAATGGGGGCAGGGGGAGAGCAGCACAAGGTGGAGGCCATCGCGGAAGTCCCGCGCCGCAGGCGCTGGCGCTGGAAACGGCTGCTCTGGCTGCCGCTGCTGCTGGCCGCTTTCAGCTGCCTGCAGGTGCTGGTGCTGCGGTTCATCGACCCGCCGGTATCCACGGTCATGCTGTGGCGCTATGGCGAGGCCTTGGGCGAGGCCGACTGGTCCTATCGCCTGCACTACCAGTGGCGCGACCTGGACCAGATGGCAGCGAGCCTGCCGATCTCGCTGGTGGCCGCAGAGGACCAGCGCTTTCCCGACCACAACGGCTTTGACCTGCAGGCCATCGAGAAGGCCCGCGACCACAACGCCAAGGGCGGGCGCCTGCGGGGGGCCAGCACGATCAGCCAGCAGGTCGCCAAGAACCTGTTCCTCTGGCAGGGCCGCAGCTGGGTGCGCAAGGGCCTGGAAGTCTGGTACACGGTGCTGATCGAAGCACTGTGGCCGAAGGAACGCATCCTGGAGATGTACGCCAACATCGCCGAGTTCGGCGATGGCGTATATGGCGCGCAGGCAGCGGCACAGACGTTCTGGGGCAAGGACGCGGCCCGGTTGAGTCCGGCCGAGAGTGCGCGGCTGGCGGCGGTGTTGCCGGCACCGCGACGCTACAACGCGGCCAAGCCAGGGCCGTACGTGCAGCGGCGCGCGGCATGGATCCAGCGCCAGGCACGACAGCTGGGCGGCGCGTCCTATCTGTCGGAGGACTGAGGCGGGCGCGCTGCGATCGGCAGGCGGCGGGTCGTGTGCGCGCCGGCAACGTACAATTCCGGACATGAACCGCGAACGGCTCACTTTTGTCATCGCCGCCTACAACGAGGCCCTGGCACTGCCGCTGCTGCATCCACGGCTGTGCGCGGTGCTCGATGGTATGCCCGACGTCGATGGTCACATCCTGTATGTGGACGACGGCAGCCACGACGGGACCTGGCAGGTGATCGCAGGATTGGCGCAGGGCGACGCGCGCGTATCGGCGTTGAAGCTGTCGCGCAATTTCGGCAAGGAGGCCGCGCTGACTGCCGGCCTGGATCTGGTGCGCGAAGGCGCAGCGATGATCCTGGACGCCGATGGCCAGGACCCGCCGGAACTGGTGCCGCAGTTCGTTGCGCGCTGGCGCGAAGGGCATGACAACATCTATGGCACGCGCATGGCCCGCGACGGCGAGGCCTGGATCAAGCGCGCCACGGCGGCGGCGTTCTACCGGGTGATCGGTCGCCTCTCACGCACGCCGATCCCTGCCGATACCGGTGACTTCCGCCTGCTGTCGCCGCGCGCGCTGAGCGCGCTGCGCGAGATGCGTGAACGCCATCGCTTCATGAAGGGTCTTTTCAGCTGGGTCGGATTCAAGCGGATTGCCGTGCCCTACCACCGCCACGCGCGCGTGGCCGGCTCCAGCAAGTTCAGCCTTTGGCGGCTGTGGAACTTCGCGCTGGAAGGTATCACCGGGTTCTCGACCGTTCCCCTGCGGGCGGCGACCTACATGGGCCTGGCCACGGCGGCGGTTGCTTTCGTATTCGGTGTATGGGTGATCGCCAAGGCGGCCCTGTACGGTGACCGGGTGGCGGGTTGGCCGACGATGATGGCGGTGATCCTGTTCCTGGGCGGGGTGCAGTTGATCGCCCTGGGCCTGATCGGTGAGTACCTGGGACGGCTGTACGAGGAATCCAAGCAGCGCCCGTTGTACCTGGTTGACGCGTGGCTAGCATCCACCGTGGCAGACTCGGCCCTGCAACCCACCCTCGGAGGGCAGGCAGATGACCACGGTACGGCAACTGTTGGACGGCAAGTCTCCTGAAGTACATGCGGTCGCGCCGGATGCGGCGGTGATCGATGCGATCCGGTTGATGGCGGAAAAGGGCATTGGCGCGGTGCTGGTGATGGACGGGCCGCGGCTGGTCGGGATCCTTTCGGAGCGCGATTACGCGCGCAAGATCGTGCTGCGTGATCGTTCGTCGCGTGATACGGCGGTGGCCGAGATCATGACGGCGAAGGTGGTGACGGTCTCGCCGGGCGAACAGGTAGAGCACTGCCTGCAGCTGGTGACCGATTACCGCATCCGCCACCTGCCGGTGGTGGAGGGGGCGCAGGTGCTGGGGGTGATTTCCATCGGCGACCTGGTGAAATCGGTGATCGACGCGCAGCGGCGCGAGCTGGATCAGCTGCAGCAGTACATCGTCGCCGGGTGAGGGTGTCGCTGGCGGGCCTGCGGCCCGCCGGCCCGCTTTTCGAAGCCAGAGCCACAGCCAAAGCCACAGCCGCACCCTCCGCCTCTGGACACATTTCTGCGAGCGCGGTGCGTACATGCGCGGTGCCTCGCCCTTGGTAGCTGCCAACCTTGGTTGGCAACAGCTTTTGACTTTGCTTTTTTCTTTTGACTTTGAATTTCCGCTCTCGTTCCGCGCGCGCAGGAAACTGTCGGAAGGGGGACGGGTGACGCAGGCAGGACCGTTGGCGCCATGGATGGCGCCATCGAGCCTACAGGGACGTACTTGCGGCGTGTCCTGCCTGCGTCACCCGTCCCCCTCAGGCCGCGATCAATGCAGGCGCCGCGAACAACGCTGTAAACCTACTTCGCATACTGCCCCCCGCAGTGGGCATCCTTCCCCGGCCCCAGTTCGATCGTCGCCAGCAACGCCGCCGGCGGCGCGATGCTGCCCAGCGCCAGGGCCACGGCGCCACGAATACCCAGCGCCTTGAAGTCCGGGCGGAACGACGGGTCCTTGAACGTGCCACTGATACGCAGCGGAGAGCGCAGAACCAGGATGCTCTTGTCCTTCGGGCGAGGCTTCAGCAGCAGGTCCAGGCTCTCGTCGTGCAGGCTGACCGTGCCTTCGCCGATGAGGATCGTGTCGGTGGTATCCACCGCCAGTGCCTGGCTGGTCATCAGGCCGTCGCGCACGCCGAAGTCGGCGAAGGCGCAGCGCAGGGGGATCTGCTTGTCGCCGGTCACCAGGAATTTCAGCGATTCGGTAATGTCCAGCCCCGCCAGTTCCATTACCAGGTTACCGACATGGCCGCGGCCCATCGCCAGGCCGACCTTGCCATCGCTGCTGCCCAGCATGGCGGCGATCGAGTTGCCACGGCCGCTCAGGTCCACTTCGCCGCCGATGCCGCCCTTGGCCTGCTCGGCCAGCTTCGCGTCCGGGAGCAGCTGGCCCAGCTGCACGCCGCGCACGCTGGCCTTCAGCGCGGTGCGGATCTGCGGCTGACGTGCATCCATGCGGATCGTGCTGCGGATATCGCCGCCGGCCACGCCGAAGTTCAGCGGGTCCAGCCGTAGCACGCCGTCATCCAGCAGCAGGTGCGCATCCATGTCGTCCAGCGGCAACGAAGGGGCGTTGATGCGGTGGGCCTTCCAGCGCACGTCGGCATCCATCGCGCGCAGCTTGCCGAGGTTGTAGGGCGTGTCGGGCAGCACGCGTGCACGGGCAGCAACGCGTGCGGCCTCGGCCTTCTGTTCTGCGTTGGCGGTTTCGCCGCCGCCGGTCTTCGGTGGCGCGCCGACGAAGCCGGCCAGGTCATCGAAGTCCAGGCGCCTGGATTCCAGCGTCGCGGTCAGTCGTGGACGGTCGCGTCCCACCTCGAACTGCAGGTTGCCCCCCAGGTCGCTGTCGCCGACCTTGCCGGTGAAGCCGTCGTAACGCCAGACGTTGTGGTCGCGCTTCAGGCGTCCGTCCAACGCATAGGGCGGTGAGGGCGGGATGGCGATGCCGAGCAGCGGGTAGAGATCGGCCAGATCCTGGCCACTGAGCGCGAACTGCAGGTCGAACACGCGCAGCTGGAAGGGGTTGGTGAGCGTGCCGCGGGCCACTGCGTGGGTGGCACCGGCGCGGCCGTCGAGGTGGATGCGGAACGGGTGGTCGCTGTCGGTCAGTTCCAGCGGTGATTCGGTACCGCCCTGCAGGGTGAACGGGTTGCCCTGCCAGCGGCCCTTGCCCCGCACCAGCAGCGGCGGCGAGGCATCGGCCTGTTTCGGTTGGCCGCTGCGCACGCCCACGCGGATGTCGGTGCGGCCCAGTGCGTCGAGGAACTGCAGCCGGCCGTCGTCGATGCGCAGGCGCTTGAGTTGCGGGCTTGTCCCGCCTCTGCTGTCACCCAGGAAATCCCAGTTGCCCGGCTCGCCCTTGCGCGGGGCGGTTTCCAGCAGCACGTCCGGTCGGGTCAGGCGCACCTCCGGCAGCTGCACGCTGCCGCGCAGCAGGGGCCATACCCGCACGTCGATCTCGACGCGGTCGGCCGTGGCCATGTTCGGCTGTTTCGCCCAGGCGGCATTGGCGAAGGTGATCGCATCGGCACGGATGGTGCTGGTTCGGCCGAGGTCGACATCCAGGTGGCCGATGTGCAGTGCACGACCGGTGCGTGCCTGCACCGCGCGCTCGACCGGACCCTTGAACCAGTTCCAGTCCCACAGCGCGATCACCACCAGGATCACTGCCAGCAGGAAGACCAGGACCGTGAGCCAGCGCCGGCCGCGCGGGCCAGGTCTGCGGAGGCGCCAGCGGGAAGCGCGCGTTGCGGCAGGGGAGGCGGCAGCATTCACGCTGCCATGGTTGCCCCTTCATCGTGGACGGGGCGCGAAGCGTCCATGTGCGTGGTGTGCACAACCCGCGCCGTTACAGCACCTGCATGGTCACCGCGACGAAGTGGCAGACGCTGCCGCCGATCACGAACAGGTGCCAGATCGCGTGCGAATAGGGGATCGATTCGCGGTGATAGAAATAGGTGCCCAGCGTGTACGACAGGCCGCCGGCCAGCAGCCAGCCCAGCGTCCAGCCGTCGATCGAGGCCAGCATCGGCTTGATCGCCACGATCACCAGCCAGCCCATGGCGATGTAGATGCCGGTGGAAAGCGCCTTGAAGCGGCCGGTGTAGAACAGCTTGAACACCACCCCGGCCAGGGCCAGGGTCCAGATCGCGGCGAACAGGCCCCAGCCCCACGGGCCACGCAGGCCGATCAGGGTGAACGGGGTATAGGTGCCGGCGATCAATACGTAGATTGCGCAGTGGTCGAACACCTTCAGGCGGCCCTTGGCGACCGGGTGCTGGATGGCGTGGTACAGCGTGGAGGCGGTGTACAGCAGCAGAAGCGCAATGCCGAATACGATCGCGCCGGCCAGCTGCCAGCCATCGCTGTAGATGGCGGCCAGGGTGATCAGTACCGCACCGGCGCCCAGAGCGAGCACGGCACCGAGGCCGTGGGTCAGGGCGCTGGCGATTTCTTCGCGGATCGAAGCAACGGAAGTCGTGGACATGGCGTAGGCATCGTTCGCGGGGAGGGGGACCCGCACCCCCCTATCATCGCCGCGATGGGCGGCGTCTGCACGCCCGTCACCGTATGGTCGATGAATTGCCGGCCTGCGCCGGGTCCATGGTAGATCCACGCCATGCGTGGATGAACGCCCGGCACTGCAGGAGTCAGAGCCCTTTCCTGCGGAAAGGGATCCGACCGCGTGGCATCAGCCCACCGAAACCGTATGCGCCGCTTCGCGGGTGGCCGAGAAGCGCACGTCCGGCGAGCGTTCCTGCGCCAGCTGAAGGTTGACCCGGGTCGGTGCCAGGTAGACCAGGTGGCCGGCCGCATCCAGTGCCAGGTTCAGTGCGTTCTTCTCGCGGAACTCTTCCAGCTTCTTTTCGTTGCTGCAGTGGACCCAACGCGCAGTGGTCACGCTGACCGGCTCGAAGGTGGCTTCCACGCCGTACTCGTCCTTCAGGCGGTACGCGGCCACGTCGAACTGCAGCACACCGACCGCACCCAGGATCAGGTCGTTGCTGGTCAGCGGGCGGAAGAACTGGGTCGCACCTTCCTCGGACAGCTGGGCCAGGCCCTTCTGCAGCTGCTTGAGCTTGAGCGGATCACGCAGGCGTGCGCGACGGAACAGCTCCGGGGCGAAGTTCGGAATACCGGTGAAGGTGACCGCTTCGCCTTCGGTGAAGGTATCGCCGATGGAAATGGTGCCGTGGTTGTGGATGCCGATCACATCGCCCGGCCACGCTTCGGCGGCGATTTCACGATCGCTGGCCATGAAGGTCAGGGCGTTGGCCAGCTTCATTTCCTTGCCGGTGCGCACGTGGAAGGTCTTCATGCCGGCGCTGAAACGGCCCGAGCAGACGCGCATGAACGCCACGCGGTCACGGTGCTGCGGGTCCATGTTGGCCTGGATCTTGAACACGAAGCCGGTCAGCTTGTTCTCTTCCGGGGCAATCTCGCGGCCGGTGGTGGAGCGTGCCTGCGGCGACGGCGCATGCTCGACGAAGAAGTCCAGCAGCGGCTGCACGCCGAAGTTGTTCACGCCCGAGCCGAAGAACACCGGGGTCTGCTTGCCGGCGCGATAAGCGTCCAGGTCGAACGGGTGGCTGGCGCCCTGCACCAGTTCCAGTTCGTCGCGCAGGTCGGCCAGCATCTGTGCACCGATCTTCTCGGCCAGGCCGGGGGCATCGATGGACGGGAAGATGGTCGAGTCCTGGCGGGTGAAGTTGCGGCCCGGTTCGTACAGGTGCACTTCGCCGGTGAGCAGATGCACCACGCCCTTCAGGCGCTGGCCCATGCCGATCGGCCAGGTGACCGGGGCGCACTGGATGCCCAGCACGGTTTCCACTTCATCCAGCAGCTCGATCGGGTCCTTGCCCTCGCGGTCGAGCTTGTTGATGAAGGTCATGATCGGCGTATCGCGCAGGCGGCACACTTCCATCAGCTTGATGGTGCGCTCTTCCACGCCCTTGGCCACGTCGATCACCATCAGCGCCGAGTCCACCGCGGTCAGCACGCGGTAGGTGTCCTCGCCGAAGTCGGCGTGGCCGGGGGTGTCGAGCAGGTTGACGATCTTGCCTTCATACGGGAACTGCATCACCGAGGAGGTGACGGAGATGCCGCGCTCCTTTTCCAGCGCCATCCAGTCGGAGGTGGCATGGCGGGCAGCCTTGCGGCCCTTCACCGAACCGGCCATCTGGATCGCGCCTCCGAACAGCAGCAGCTTTTCGGTCAGCGTGGTCTTGCCGGCGTCAGGGTGGGAAATGATGGCGAACGTGCGGCGACGCGACGCTTCGTTGGCGACTTCGGACATGGCAGTGGCGCCCGCCCGGGGCGCTTTTCAAAGAGATAAGCGCCCGATTATACCGGCCGGGGCCGGTCAGCGCCCGATCCCGCCGTCGGCCTCGCCGTGGCGGGCGAACTGCAGCTGGCCCTGCTCGGCGAAGATGCGTGCCGGCACCGAGCGCAGGCCCATGCCGCGGTTGACCTGTACCACGAAGTGCAGGTGTGGGGCGCTGCTGTAGCCACTGTTGCCGGACAGGCCGATCGGCTGCCCGGCTCCCACCGCCTGGCCGCGACGCACGCGCATGCCGCCGGCCTGCAGGTGGCCGTACAGGGCCATGCTGCCGTCGCTGTGCAGCACGCGGATGAAGTTGGCGCGGCCACCATCGCGTTCGCGGTCCTGGCCGTTGCCACGGAAGCCATCCTGGATCTGCATCACCGTGCCCTCGCGTGCGGCCAGCACCAACGTGCCTTCAGGCAGCGCGAAGTCGACCGCATCGCGGTTTTCCTCGTCGTCGTGGCTGAACCGGCCCTGCGGCGCCTGGTCCACGCGTGGACGGGCCGCATCGAACGGCAGGCGATAGGCCACATCCTCGGCCTGTGCGGCCGGATTGCCTGGTACCGACTGCAGGCGCAGGTCCAGCGTGCGGCCGTCGTGCGGGGCAGGCAGGTGGCCGACCACCAGGCTGCTGTCGCCCTGGATCAGCGATTGCACCGGCAGCCCTTCGACCGGGTGTCCGGGTGCAGCGCGCAGCTCGATCTGCAGCGGTCCGGCCAGGGTGTTGTCGATGCGGGCCTGCCATTGCGTGCCGACCGGTTGCAGGCGCAGCTGGGCCATCGGTGCGGCAGCCTCGGCATCGCCTGCGCGGGCGGCAGAAGCGGGAGGAGGCACCAGTCCCCAGCCCTGGCGCCAGTCGCCGGCGCTGGCCGTCGCACTCGCCAGCAGGGGCAGCAGCAGCCAGGTCAGGGGCAGGCGTGGCATCGGGGGGTTCCAGCGGCAGGGACCGCCGGGACTGTACCGGATCCTGAACGGGACAACCGCGACGCCCCTCGCATACCTGGGACGAAAATATTCATCGCTTTATCCGCATGAAGGGATTGACAGTGCGCGGAACGGCTGGCATCGTGGCCTCACCATCGAGACCGGCAGAGGGACAGGCCCTTTGAAGCCGGGGCAGCCCGCAGGCGCGCAAGCGTCCGCGTAGGTGCCAAATCCTGCGGGGACCGTGGCGTCCACCGAAAGATGGTTCGAACCATGCACCACACGTGCATCTCGAACGCGGGCCCCGCGAAGGCTCGATGGCCGATTCCCCAACCGGATCCCGCCATGAGCTTCGCCACCAGTACCGCCGTTCACCCCGAACCCTTTGTCCCCGTCAGCGTGCCGGTCGAAGACCGTGTGCATGCCGAGCGCGGTGAGTTCGCCGCGGTGCTGTCGATGCGTCATGCCGGCCCCAGCCCGGTGCGCCTGCGCTACGAGTGGGTCGGCCCGGCCAACGCGCCGGTGGTGGTACTGGCCGGCGGCATCTCCGCGCATCGCCATGTGGCCTCCAACGCACAGTTCAGCGAGAAGGGCTGGGCCGAAGAGCTGGTCGGCAGGGGGCGCACGCTGGATCCGCAGCAGCTGCGCGTATTGGCGTTCGATTTCATCGGCGCCGACGGTGCGCTGGACGTGCCGATCGATACCGCCGATCAGGCCGACGCATTGGCGCTGGTGCTGGATCATCTCGGCATCCGCGCGCTGAAAGCCTTCGTCGGCTATTCGTATGGCGCGCTGGTCGGCCAGCAGTTCGCGATCCGTCATCGTGCCCGCGTGCGCCAGCTGGTGCTGGCCAGCGGTGCGCATCGCCCGCACCCGTATGCCGCCGCCTGGCGCGCGTTGCAGCGCCGCGCCGTCGCGCTGGGCCAGCTGCAGTGCGGCGAAGATCATGGCCTGGCGCTGGCCCGGCAGTTCGCCATGCTCAGCTACCGCACCCCGGAAGAATTCGGCGAGCGCTTCGATGCCGCGCCGGAAGTGATCAACGGCCGCGTGCGCGTGGCCGCCGAAGACTATCTCGACGCCGCCGGCGCGCAGTACGTCGCGCGCACACCGGTGACCGCCTACCTGCGCCTGTCCGAATCGATCGACCTGCACCGCGTCGACCCCGCCGCGATCCTGCCGCCGACCGTGGTGGTGGCCGTGGAGGGCGACCGCCTGGTGCCGCTGGCCGACCTCGTCGGCCTGGTCGAAGGGCTGGGCCCGCGCGGCAGCCTGCGCGTGCTGCGCTCGCCCTACGGCCACGACGCCTTCCTCAAAGAAACCGATCGCATCGACGCGATCCTCGCCACTGCCTTCCGCACCTCTGGAGAGTCCGCATGAGCCTGCACGCCAACGAGCCGTCCTGTAGTCGCACCACCGCCGCCGTCCGTGCCGGCATCGATCGCGATACCGCCCATGGCGCGGTCACCCCGCCGATCGTGCTGTCGTCGAACTTCAGCTTTGAAGGCTTCGGCAACAAGCGCCAGTACGACTACACGCGCAGTGGCAACCCCACCCGCGACCTGCTGGGTGAGGCGCTGGCCGAACTGGAAGGCGGTGCCGGCGGCGTGATCACCGCCACCGGCATGGGGGCGATCAACCTGGTGCTGAATGCACTGCTGCAGCCGGGAGATACCCTGGTGGTGCCGCACGATGCGTACGGTGGCAGCTGGCGCCTGTTCAATGCGCTGGCGAAGAAGGGCCACTTCGAACTGGTCACCGCCGACCTGACCGATCCGCGTGCACTGGCACAGGCGCTGGCCACCCAGCCGAAGCTGGTGCTGGTGGAAACCCCGTCCAACCCGCTGCTGCGCATCACCGACCTGCGCTTCGTCATCGATGCCGCGCACAAGGCCGGTGCACTCGTGGTGGTCGACAACACCTTCCTGTCGCCGGCGCTGCAGCAACCGCTGGCCTTCGGCGCAGATCTGGTGCTGCATTCCACCACCAAGTACATCAATGGCCACAGCGATGTGGTGGGTGGTGCGGTGGTCGCGCGCGATCAGGCACTGCACGAGCAGCTGGTGTGGTGGGGCAACGCGCTGGGCCTGACCGGTTCGCCGTTCGATGCGTTCCTGACCCTGCGCGGCCTGCGCACGCTGGATGCGCGCCTGCGCGTGCACCAGGAGAACACCGCGTCGATCGTTGCCCTGCTGGACCAGCATCCGGCAGTCGGTAGGGTCTACTACCCGGGCCTGGCCGATCACCCCGGGCATGCCATCGCCGCACGCCAGCAAAGTGGCTTTGGCGCGATGTTGTCGTTCGAACTGGCCGACTGCGAAGGCGATGATCCGCATGCCGCAGTGCGTGCCTTCGTCGATGGCCTGCGCTGTTTCACCCTGGCCGAATCGCTGGGCGGCGTCGAAAGCCTGATCGCGCATCCGGCCACCATGACCCATGCGGCGATGACCGCCGAAGCGCGTGCCGCCGCCGGCATCAGCGAAGGGCTGCTGCGCCTGTCGGTTGGGATCGAGGCCGAGCGTGACCTGCTGGCTGATCTGGGCGCCGCGCTGCAGCGCGCCGAAGCGGTGATTGATGCGGCTGCGCGCCGCAAACAGGTGGTGGATGCATGAGCGCGCTCGCCGCTGACATTCCTGCGCTGGGCGTGGGACGCCTGGCGCTGCTGGGCACTGGCACGGTCGGCTCGGCCTTCGTGCAGCGTTACCAGGCATTGCGGGCGCGTGGGCTGGAACTGCCCAGCGTGCAGTGGCTGGCCAATTCACGCACTGCGCTGGAGATCGATCGTGACCTGGTGTTGCCGCTGGAGCTGGCACGGCGTGCACCGCGCGATGGCCAGAGTTCGCCGCCGTGGGCCAGCGCCGAAGGACTGGAACGTGGCGACGTGGTGGTCGATGCCACCGCCAGCGAAGACGTGGCCGCACGCCACGTGCAGTGGCTGGCACGCGGCGTGCACGTGGTGACCGCCAACAAGCTGGGCCGTGGTGCGCAGCTCGCACGCGCGCAGGCGATTGCCGAAAGCTGCGCCGACAGTGGTGCGCGCTATGGCGACAGCGCCACCGTCGGCGCGGGCCTGCCGCTGCTGAGCAGCCTGCGCGCGCTGGTGGCCGGTGGCGATCACATCCATGCCATCGAGGGTGTGCTGTCCGGTTCGCTGGCGTGGCTGTTCCATCGTTACGACGGCCAGTCGCCGTTCTCGGCGGCGGTGCGCGACGCGTTGGCGGCCGGCTATACCGAGCCCGATCCGCGCCTGGACCTGTCCGGCGAAGACGTGCGGCGCAAGCTGCTGATCCTGGCCCGCAGCAGCGGGCTGGCGCTGGATGCTTCGCAGGTGCAGGTGGATTCATTGGTGCCTCAAACGCTGGCAGCGTTGCCGCTGGAGGATGCACTGGCGGCACTGGAGCAGCTGGATGCGCCGTTGCAGGTGCGTTGGCAGCAGGCGCGCGACAACGGCCACGTGCTGCGTTTCGTTGGCCGTGTCGATGGCGCGGGTGCGAAGGTGGGCCTGCGCGAGCTGCCGGCCGATCACCCGTTGGCGCAGGGCGCGGGCACCGACAACCGCGTAGCCATCCACAGTGACCGTTATCAGCGCCAGCCGTTGTTGATCCAGGGCCCGGGCGCTGGCGCGGAAGTCACCGCCGCCGCGCTGCTGGATGATGTGTTGCGGATCGTGGGTTGATCGCACCGCTTCTGTAGAGCCGAGCCCACGCACGGCTCTACAGGGGCACGCCTGCCGGTCAGCGAGACGTCAACGCCTTCAACAGTGCGCTGTTGAACTGCTTCGGGTCCTGCACCTGCGGCGAATGCCCCAGTTCGGCGAACTCGACCAGGTTCGAGCCGGAAATCGCTGAGGCCGCGGCTTTGCCGAGCACCGGGTAATTGCCCAGCGTCGCCTTTACTGCAGGTGGTGCCAGGTCACGGCCGATCGCGGTGCGGTCCTTCTGGCCGATGAACAACGTGGTCGGCACCTGCAGGTTCTTCAGTTCGTAGACCACCGGCTGGTTGAACACCATGTCCGAGGCCAGCGCCTGGCTCCATGCAACGGCCTGCTTGCCCGGGCCTTCGTACATGCCCGACTGCATCCGCGCCCACGGTTCATATGCCGGTTTCCATTTGCCGTCGTAGTACACCTCCAGCTGGTAGCGGCGGATGCTGTCATAGCTGATGTTCATTTCGCCGGCGTACCACGCGTCCACGCTGCGCCACGGCACGCCCAACGCCTTCCAGTCTTCCAGCCCGATCGGGTTGACCAGCGACAGGCTGCGCAGGTCCTGCGGGAACATCAGCGCGTAGCGCACCGCCAGCATGCCACCCATCGAATGTCCGACCAGGTGCACCGGCACATCGCCCAGTTGCAGTTGTTGCAGCAGGGCATGGGTGTTGGCGGCCAGCTGCGCGAACGAATACTGGTAACGTTCGGGCTTGCTGGATTTGCAGAAGCCGACCTGGTCCGGGGCGATCACCCGGTAGCCGGCGGCAACCAGCGGCTTGATCGATTCCTTCCAGGTGGCGGCGCAGAAGTTCTTGCCGTGCAGCAGCACCACCACACCGATGGGCGCCTTCTTCGGCGCGATGTCCAGGTAGGCCATTTCCAGCGGCTGCCGCTGCGATTCCAGTGCGAAGGTCTTCACCGGATAGCCGTAGTCGAAGCCTTCCAGGCGTGGCCCATAGGTCGGCGCAGCCAGGGCAGGCAGCGGCAGGCAGGCAAGCAGGGCGGCAGCGATCACGCGCATGGGGCGGTCCGGGGGCAGGGAGCCCCGAGCCTAACCGGAATGCGGTGACGGTGTCGTCCGGCGCTACAACTCAGCACTCGATGACGTTCACCGCCAGCCCACCGCGGCTGGTTTCCTTGTACTTGTCCTGCATGTCGCGGCCGGTATCGCGCATGGTCTTGATCACCTTGTCCAGCGACACCTTGTGCTTGCCGTCGCCACGCATCGCCATGCGCGAGGCATTGATTGCCTTCACCGCGCCCATCGCGTTGCGTTCGATGCAGGGGATCTGCACCAGGCCGCCGATCGGGTCACAGGTCAGGCCGAGGTTGTGTTCCATGCCGATTTCCGCGGCATTCTCGATCTGGCTGGGGTTGCCACCCAGCGCCGCGACCAGGCCACCGGCCGCCATCGAGCAGGCCACGCCCACTTCGCCCTGGCAACCCACTTCGGCGCCGGAAATCGAGGCGTTTTCCTTGTAGAGGATGCCGATCGCCGCCGAGGTCAGCAGGAAGTCGAACACGCGCTGCTCGTTGGCGCCGGGGCAGAAGCGGTCGAAGTAGTGCAATACCGCCGGCAGCACACCCGCGGCACCGTTGGTCGGCGCGGTCACCACGCGGCCTCCAGCCGCGTTTTCCTCGTTCACCGCCAGTGCGTACAGGTTGACCCAGTCCAGCGTGGTCAGCGGATCGCGCATCGCCGCTTCCGGCTTCGACGACAGTTCGCGGTACAGCGCCGGTGCACGACGGCCCACCTTCAGGCCACCCGGCAGCACGCCTTCCTCACGGATGCCGCGCGTCACGCACGACTGCATCGCACTCCAGATCTCGCGCAGCTGCGCGCGGATCTCGTCCTCGCTGCGCCAGCACTTCTCGTTCTCGAACATCAGCTGGGCAATGCTCAGGCCGCTGCGCGCGGTCTGCGCCAGCAGCTCGTCGCCGCTCTTGAACGGGTAGGGCAGCGGGGTCTCGTCGGGCACGATGCGGTCATCGGCCGCGTCGTCCTGGTTGACCACGAAGCCACCGCCGACGGAGTAGTAATCGCGGGTGGCGATCACTTCGTCCTCGGCGTTGTACGCGGTGAAACGCATGCCGTTGGTGTGGTACGGCAGCTTCTGGCGCTTGTTCATGCCGAGATCGCGCTTTTCGTCGAAGGCGATCTCGTGCTGGCCCATCAGCTGGATGCGCTTGCTGCTGCGGATGCGCTCCAGGGTGGCCGGAATGATGTCCGGGTCGATCAGGTTTGGCCGCTGCCCTTCCAGGCCCAGCAGGATCGCCTTGTCGGTGCCGTGGCCGCGGCCGGTCAGCGCCAGCGAGCCGTAGACATCGGCGCGGATGCGCGCGACTTCGTGCAGGCGGCCCGGATCGAGCAGCCAGCGGTGGATGAATCGCTCGGCGGCCTTCATTGGCCCGACGGTGTGCGAGGAGCTCGGGCCAATGCCGATCTTGAAAACGTCGAACGTGCTGACAGCCATGGTTGCCGTACTGCGGGTACCGGAAGAGACCGCTATTCTAGCGGTTCATGCCGCACTTCCATGGCTGCGGCGCAGCATTTCCGCCAAGGGGTCCCATCCGGTGTTGACTCTGTTCCAGCGTGACGACTGCCACCTGTGCGACATGGCCCTGGCCGAGCTGGCCAAGGCCAGGGCGCCGGAGTTCGAATCGGTGTTCCTGGATGACCAGCCGGCGCTGGAGCCGCGCTACGGCGCGCGGGTGCCGGTGCTGCGCGACGAGCGCGGTGACCGTGAGCTGGACTGGCCGTTCGACGCGGCCACGGTTAAGGCTTGGCTGGCTGAAAGCTCATTGTAGAGCCGAGCCATGCTCGGCTGACGCGCGCAGCGCGACCTGGACGGCAGCCGAGCATGGCTCGGCTCTACAGGATGCGGCCGGGGCCGTGCCCCGGCCCATCGCTCATTTCGCGTCGAACTTCACGATCGTGCTGATCGCGGTTTCGTCCGGGATGGTCTTGGTGTCGGCCCAGTCACCGCTGCCGACGCCGAAGTCCAGGCGCTTGACGGTGGCCTTGCCGGTCAGCACCGGCTGGGTGCCCGGCTTCCAGGTGAAGGTCAGCGTGACTGGCTTGCTGACCCCGCGCAGTTCCAGGGTGCCGTCGGCGGCGAACTGGTCGTTGCCCACCGCTCGGAAGCCCTTGGCGGTGTAGCGCGCGGTGGCGAACTTGCCGACGTTGAAGAAGTCGGCGGTCTGCAGGGTCGAGTCGCGGTCGCTGTTGCCGCTCCTGGCGCCGGCCAGCGGGATCACCACGTCCAGCGAACCGGCGGCCGGGTTGGCCGGGTCGAAGCTGAGCTTGGTGGCAAAGCCCGGGAAGCTGCCGGTGAACACTTCGCCGTCGTACTTGGTCGCGAACACCAGGATCGAACCGGCACCGGGGGCCTGCGCGTAGTCGGCGGCGAGCACCGGGGCGGTGGCCAGCATGCCGGCCAGGGCGGCGGCCACGGCGGCCGGAGTGGTCAGTTTCAGGTTCATCGGTCAGTCCTTCTGAGGGGAGGTGAGCCAGCCACGCGGCAACATGCGGGACAAGGTCGCATCGCGCTGGAACAGGTGGTGGTAGAAGGCAGCGCCGGCATGGGCCAGCACCACCGCGATCAACAGCCAGAAGCCGTATTCGTGGATGGCATGGGACACCGCAACGACCTGCGGGTCCGGGCCGCTCAGCTTGGGCACGTCAACCAGGCCGAACCAGCGGAACGGGCGCAGGCCGCTGGCCGAGTCGTACAGCCAGCCCGATAGCGGGATGGCAAACATCAGCACATACAGCAGCACATGGGTGGCACTGGCGATGCGTTCCTGCCAGCTGGGCACGCCCGGCACCGGCTTGGGGGCACCGGCATACAGGCGCCAGCCGAGGCGGAAGAGTACGAGCGCCAGCACGGTGATGCCGATCGACTTGTGCGCGGTATAGACCCAGAAATACTTGGGGGTCTTGGGCAGTTCGCCCATGGTCAGGCCGACCACGCCGAGGGCGAGGATCAGCAATGCGATCAACCAATGCAGGATCTGGCTGACACTCCCCCAGGCGGCGGGGGTGTTCTTGGCGGTCATGAAGGGTCCTCTAGGGGGCCGTCTTAGGGTCGGAGTGTGGAACGGGAGCGGGAGTTCCCGGGGCGTCGCTGCGGTCGAGTGTGGCTTCAGCCTCGATCCTCAGCTGTACTGCATCACCGATGACGCCCGGCCAGGCGGTGATGCCGAACGCGCGCCGGCTCAGCGTGGTGCTGGCGGAAAAACCGGCGGTGCGTCGGAACGGGGGCAGGGGATAGCGCTTGATGGCGTTGAGGGTCACGTCCAGCGTGATCTCCTGGCTGACCCCGCGCAGGGTCAGGGTGCCGATCACGTGGGCGCGCCTGGCATCGATCGGTTCGACCCGGCTGGAGACGAAATGTGCCTTCGGGAAACGCTCGCCATCCAGAAGGCTGCGGGCCAGCGTGGCCTGGTTCCACTTGGCATCACCCAGGTCCAGTCGCGACACGGGGACCTCGACATCCAGTGTGGCCTCGCGCCAGTTGTCGGGATCGAACTGCAGGCGGCCCTCACTGCCGGAGACCGTGCCCATCGCCTGCGAGTAACCCGCGTGGTCGATGGTGAACAGCACACGCGTATGCACCGGATCGAGGCGATAGGTATCTGCATCCGCCCAGGCGGGGGCGGTGGCGAGCAGCATCGGCAGCAGGGCCAGGCAGGGACGCATCGATGGCGGGCTCCGGAAAGGGGGACGTTGCGATCATACGCACAGCCCCCTGCCAACGTTGCGTGCATGGCTGCAACAGTTCGTGGTGGGTCCACCGGTGGAAACAGGCTGTTGCAGCCATGAAGCCGGCCCTGTGTGACAATCGGGACAGGACAGGGGGTTCAGGATGACGAGCGGTTGGCGCCGGTGGTGCCGAGGCATCGCGGGAATGGGGCTGCTGCTGATGGCGTTCGCCACGGCGGCCACGGCCCTGGACATGGCGGAAACACCGCGCCTGCGCCGTTTCGGTGCCGCCGAAGGCATGCCCTCGCGCATGGTGCTGGCGTTGGCCGAGGACCGCCAGGGCCATATCTGGGCTGCCACCGATGGTGGCCTGGTGCGCTATGACGGCGGCAGCCTGCGGGTCTGGGAACATGATCCGGAGCAGCCGGGATCGCTGCCCGGCAACGAGATCGAGACCCTGCTGGTCGATCCCCTGGACCGCGTCTGGGTCGGCATCAATGGCAAGGGCGTGGCCCGGCTGGATGCTGACCGCGAGCACTTCAAGACCTTCGATGCGGTCAACGGCCCCTGCATGAGCCAGTTCTGGACGTTGGCCTACGCCGAGGATGCACTGTGGATCGGCACCAGTGGCCATGGCGTCTGCCGTTTCGGTGAAGACGGCAGCCTGCGCTTCTTCGAGCATGATCCGGCCCGTCCTGGCGGGTTGCCCAGCAATACCATCTACAGCAGCCTGGTCGATGCGCAGGGGCGCCTGTGGATCGGCACCGAGGCGGGCATTGCGCGCTGGAACGGAACTGGATTCGAGGCTGTCGCGCCGCGCGAACTGGGGGCGCTGAGTGTGTTGCGCCTGAGCCGCGACCCCGATGGCTCGATCTGGGCCGGCAGCCAGAACGACGGCCTCTACCGTATCGACGCGCAGGACCGGGTCAGTCGTCCGCGCTGGACCGACAGTGCACGCCTGCGTTCGGCACTGGTGCTGGCCGATCGCCAGGGGGGGTACTGGGCGGGCACCTCCGATGGCCTGTTGCGCGGAGATGCCAGCATGCTGCGGCGGCTCGACGGCGACCGTGGCAGTGGTTTCCTCACTGCCCAGAGCGGTGTGCTTGATCTGATGCAGGACCATGAGGGCGGATTGTGGGTGGCGCTGCTGACCCAGGGCCTGGCCTACCTGCCGCCGGACTGGCGCCGGTTTTCGATCTGGAACCAGCTTGACGGCAAGCCGCTGGACAGCCAGTACCTGTTGAGTGCAGCCAGTGATGGCCGGAATTACTACGTCGGCTCAGCGCATGGCGTGTACCAGCTGGACGCGCAGGGAGTGCTGAAGTTGTTGGCCAGCGATCGCGAGATCGGCAGCGGGGCGGTGTGGTCGGTGCTGCCGCGGCCGGACGGGCGCCTGTGGCTGGGGCGTGCCGGCCGCATCAGCGTGTACGACCCGGCCACCCGCGCGCTGCACGATTGGCATATCGATGGAGGGGCCGATCTGCGCCAGCGCATCGATCTGATGCGGCAGGCCCCCGATGGCACGGTCTGGCTGTCGGTGATGAACCTGGGCCTGCAGCAGCGCAGCGCCGATGGCCGCGTGCTGCGTAGTTTCCCGCTGGAGGATCTCCGCAAGACGGCTGATTCACCGGTTGAGCAGATCCGCTTTGATGCCCAGGGCAAGGCCTGGGTGATGGGCGACATGGGGATCTGGCGTGAACAGGCCGGGCGTTTCGAAGCGGTGCCGGGCGTTTCGCGTGGGCTGATCTACGATCTGGTGTGGGTGGATCCACAGCAGCTGTGGCTGGCCCGCCAGGGCGCGCTCGAGCGCTACCAGTGGGATGGCATGAGCCTGCGCCTGATCCAGCGCATCGATGGCAGTGCGGGCGTGCCGTCGGTGAGCATGGGGGGACTGGCGTTGGCCGAAGATGGCCGCCTGTGGGCGACCACGCCACGTGGCCTGCTGCGGTGGGACCCGAAGGCGCGCCGCCTGCAGCAGTTCAACGAACGCGATGGCCTGCCCGACGCCGAGTTCACCAGCCGGCCGCCAGCGGTGAATGCCGATGGTCGCGTGCTTGCGGTGGCCCAGACCGGCCTGGTGGTGTTCGATGTGAATGCTGCCGATGCCGTGTTGCCGCCGTCGTCGCTGGTGATCGCCGAGGTCCGCGTGCGGCGCGATGATGCCCGTGGCTGGCAACCACTGCCGACCACCGGCACGCTGTTGCTGGGGCCCGACGATCGTGATCTGCAGATCGACGCGCGACTGCTTTCCTATGCCAATCCGCAGGGCAATCGTTACCGCTTCCGGGTGCAGGGCTACGACCAGAACTGGGTGGAGCAGGGCGGTGACGGCCAGCGCACGTTGTCGCGGCTGCCGACCGGCAGCTACGTCATTGAAGTCCAGGCAGCCACGGCCAGTGGCGCGTGGACGCCTTCGCAGCAGTTGCAGGTGAAGGTGCTGCCACCCTGGTGGCGCAGCGGCATGGCGATCTTCGGCTACCTGCTGATCGGCTCGCTGCTGCTGCTTATCCTGGTGTGGTCGATCCGTGCGCGCCTGCGCCGCCGCCAGCAATGGCAGTTGACCGTGCACAAGCAGCAGCTGGCAGAGCAGGCCTCACAGGCCAAGAGCCGGTTCCTGGCCACGCTGGGCCATGAGGTGCGCACGCCGATGACCGGCGTGCTCGGCATGAGCGAACTGCTGCTGGCCACCCCGCTGGATGCGGTGCAGCGCAGCTATGCAGGCTCGATCCAGCAGGCTGGCAGCCACCTGTTGCGGCTGGTCAACGACGCGCTGGATCTGGCCCGCATCGAGGCCGGCCGGCTGGAGCTGGACCTGCGCCCGTTCGATCTGGCCGGCCTGCTCGACCAGGTGCAGGCGTTGATGCAGCCGATGGCGAAGCAGCGCAACCTGGAGTTCCAGCGTGGAAGCGATCCGCCGGGGCCGGTCAGCGTCAGCGGCGACGAGATGCGCGTGCGGCAGATCCTGCTGAATCTTCTGGGCAACGCAATCAAGTTCACCGAGCGTGGGCACGTCGGCCTGGCCGTGCGACTGGAGGAGAATGGCGGCGGCCTCTGCTTCGAAGTGCATGACACCGGCCCGGGCATCAACGCCGAGCAGCAGGACCGCCTGTTCCATCGCTTCGAACAGGCGGACGGCCCGCGCACTGCGTCGCGCTATGGCGGCAGCGGGCTGGGCCTGGCGATCTGCCAGGAGCTGGCCGTGGCCATGAACGGACGCATCGAAGTGGACAGCCAGCCGGGCAAGGGCGCGCGTTTCCGGGTGTGGCTGCCGCTGCCCTGGATCCGGCAGGCCACCAATGCGCCGGGCGAATCGCCGGTGCTGCCGATGCTGCCGCCACTGCGCATCCTGCTGGTGGAGGATGACGCGACCGTGGCGGAGGTCATCGCCGGCCTGCTGCGTGGCCGTGGGCACGATGTGGTGCACGTGCTGCATGGCCTGGGCGCGCTTTCGGAGATCGCCACCGATGGCTTTGACGTGGGCCTGCTGGATCTCGATCTGCCGGCGCTGGACGGCACCGCCATCGCCCGCCAGCTGCGCACCATGGGCTATGAACTACCCCTGGTGGCGGTCACCGCACGCTCCGATGCCTACGCTGAGACCCAGGTCCTGGCGGCCGGGTTCGATGGCTTCCTGCGCAAGCCGGTGACCGGTGACATGCTGGTGGCTGCCATTGCCCAGGCGCGCGCAAAACGACAGACCACCCTTTGAATGCGCCAGTGCCGGGCGTGAACGGCGCGACTTTCGGTTTACCATGCCGACGCCCGTAGTGCGGGAATCATCAGAAGCAGCGTGAGGAGGCAATCGGTGGTGTATCTGCGGGCGGCGATGCTGCTGCTGGTCCTCCTGTGCTGCCTGTCGCCCGCTGCGGCGCAGCCGGTGCCACCGAGCCCGCGCCAGGTGACGGTGTTCGACGGCTTGCCGTCCAATACCGTGAACCGCATGGCCGAGGACCGTTACGGTTACCTGTGGATCGCCACCAACGACGGCCTGGCCCGCTACGACGGGCGCAACTACCGGATCTGGCGTTCGGAAGACGGCCTGCGCGACAACCGCATCTGGACGGTGCTGGTCGATGCCCGCAACCAGCTCTGGATCGGCACCGAGAACGCCGGTCTTGTACGGATGTCGGCCGATCGCCGCCAGCTGCATTTCTACGACCGCAGCAGCCAGCCGTTGATGGGCACCAACACGGTCTGGAGCCTGGCCACCACGCCGGATGGTTCGGTCTGGTTCGGCACCCACGAAGGTGGTCTGTACCGCCTGGACAACCAGGACCGGCTGCAGCGCTTCCTGCCCGAAGCGAACAACCCACGCAGCCTGCCGGCCGCATCGGTGCCGTACCTGGCAACCCTGGCCGATGGCAGCCTGTGGATCGGCACCAAGCATGGCGTCGCGCGCTGGACCGGCACGGACTTTGAACGGGTCGGTGCCAGCATCGTTCCCAGCCAGTTGATCAATGGCCTGACGGCCGAGCCCGATGGCAGCCTCTGGATCAGCACGATGGCCGGTGCCGTCGTGCGTCGCCCCGACGGTCGTTTCGAGGCGCCGTCCTGGAAGCTGCCCGAAGGCGAACAGGTGCTGGGCATGATGCTGCGCGACGAGCAGGGCGGGCACTGGCTGGACACCCGCACCGGCCTTGGCCGGGCGGTCGATGGCCAGTACCAGGCCGTGCCCCTGTACAGCGCCGTGGCGCGTGGTCCGGTGCGCCCGAACTGGACCGGCGCCTACGAGGATCGCGAGGGTGGTATCTGGCTGGCCAGCACCAACGCCGGCCTCTGGCACCTGCTGCCGCGTTGGTGGCAGTTCTCGGTGCTGTCGCGGCTGGAGGACGACCCCCGCTCGCTGCGCAACGCTTTCGTGCTGGGTACCAGCCCGTCCAGCAACGGCGGCATCTGGACGGTCGGCAGCCACGGCGCGCTGGACCGCTTCGATCCGAAGACCGGCAGCATCGAACAGCATCGCACCTGGGTCAACGGCATGCACTGGCTGACCTCGGTGCGCGAGGATCGCCGCGGCCAGGTCTGGATCGGTTCCAACGACGCACTGCTGCGCTATGACCCGAAGCGGCGTGATCTGCGCCGCTGGGGCCGGGATGCCGGCGCCGACGCGACCATGGAAGGTGTCATCGAATCGATGATGACCTGTGATGGTGACAGTCTCTGGCTGATGCTGTCGGCGGGTCTTCAGCAGCGCGATCTGGATGGGCGCCTGCGGCGCCAGCTGGACAATGGCCAGCGCGGATTGCAGCAGGGCCAGCTCAATCTCGACGTGGAATGCGGGCCTCAGGACCATATCTGGCTGGCCAGCAGCCGTGGCCTGCTGCAGTGGCTGCCGGAAAGCGAGCGTTTCCAGCCGGTACCGGGTGCACCGGCGACCGCGATCCATGCTCTGCACGTGGGAAGCGATGGCCAGGTCTGGCTGTCCGAGGATGGCCGCCTGTCGCGCTACCGCTGGAGCCAGGGCCGGCTGGAGCGGCAGGCCGTGATTGGTGCCGAGCAGGGCTACCCGGCGATCTCCGCCTCGGGACTGGTGGTCGATGCCCAGGGGGTAGCGTGGGCAACCAGTGCGCGTGGCCTGGTGCGCATCGGTGCCGATGGCCAGAGCGTGCGCCTGTATGGCGTGCACGACGGCCTGCCGAGCCAGGAATTCCGTGAGCACACGCTGGTGATGTCAGGAGACGGCCATCTGGTGGCGGGTACGCCGGCCGGTGTGGTGGTGTTCGACCCGGAGCAGGTGCGGCCCTCGATGCGGCGTGCGCCGCTGGTGATCGAGCGGGTGGAGGTGCGCCGCAACGAGCAGGTGCTGGACCTCACCCACGACACGCCGTTGCAGATCGCCGATGGCGACCGCGATCTGCGCATCGTCGCGCGCCTGCTGTCATTCGCCGATTCGGCGTCCAATACCTATCGTTACCGGTTAGCCGGCTACGACCCGGACTGGGTGGAAGTGGGACCGGCCGGTGAGCGCCTGTTCTCGCGGCTGGCACCGGGCAGCTATCGGCTGGAAGTGCAGGCGCGGTCGGCCGACCATGTCTGGTCACGGGTGCAGAGCCTGGAATTCCGCGTGCAGCCACCGTGGTGGCGCAGCTTGTCCGGCCTGCTGGTGCTGGCCTCGTTCGCGCTGCTGCTGACCAGCTGGTTCGCTTGGCTGTACCGTCGTCGCCTGCAGCGCCGCCACGCCTATCAGCTGGCGCTGCACAAGCAGGAGCTGGCCGAACAGGCATCGGCCGCCAAGACCCGCTTCCTGGCCAACCTTGGCCATGAGATCCGCACGCCGATGACCGGTGTGCTGGGCATGAGCGAGCTGCTGCTGTCCTCGCCTCTGGATCCGCAGCAGCGCGGCTATACGCAATCGATCCGCCATGCCGGCGAGCACCTGCTGCACCTGGTCAACGATGCGCTGGACCTTGCGCGGATCGAATCAGGTCGTCTGGAATTGCAGCACAAGCCGTTCGCACTGAGCAGCCTGCTGCAGGACCTGGCCGCGCTGATGGGGCCGTTGGCGGCGCAGAAGGGCCTGCGTTTCACCCTCGACAACCAGCTGCCCCCCGGCCTGCAGGCCACCGGCGATGCAATGCGGGTCCGTCAGATTCTGCTGAATCTGCTCTCGAATGCGGTCAAGTTCACCAGCCGCGGCACCATCACCCTGCACGCGCGCGGCGACGCCGAGCTGCGATCGCTGCATTTCGAGGTGCGCGACACCGGCCCCGGCATCAGCCAGGAGCAGCAGCAACGCCTGTTCCGCCGCTTCGAGCAGGCCGATGGTGCACGTACCGCCGCCCAGTACGGTGGCAGTGGCCTGGGCCTGGCGATCTGCCGCGAACTGGCGCATGCGATGCAGGGGCGCATCCAGGTGGAGAGCCAACTCGGTCGCGGCACCTGCTTCGGCGTGACGTTGCCGTTGCCGATGGTGGTCGATGCCAATGCCGAAGCAGATGGTGAAACGCACCGCGAGGACGCGGCGAACATGCCGCCATTGCGGGTACTGCTGGTGGAGGACGATGCGACCGTGGCCGACGTGGTGCGCGGGTTGCTGAGTGCGCGCGGGCACGAGGTCGTGCATGCGGGGCATGCGCTGGCGGCACTGCGCGAGATCAGCGCCGGTGATTTCGACGTCGGCCTGCTGGATCTTGACCTGCCGGGCCTGAGCGGCTTCGAGCTGGCCCAGCACCTGCGCAACCAGGGCTACATGCTGCCGCTGCTTGCCGTGACCGCGCGGACCGATCCGGACCTGCAGCAGCAGGTGGAAGCGGCCGGCATCGGCGGTTTCCTGCGCAAGCCGGTGACCGGTGAGCTGCTGGTGGAAGCGATTGCCAGGGTCATGGGGCGGTAGGGGGTTCGGCAGGGCCTGCGGCCCTGCACCTGCGGCAAGCCGGAGCAACAGCAACCGCCGAAGCAAAAGCTGGCTTCCTGTGGGATGGCGGGGTGGGTCCGGTTACGGGGGACGCTGCAAGTACGTCCATGTAAGCTCGGTCGCCGCATCCATGCGCCCAGGTCGAGCAGGCGGGTG